>NZ_FUYC01000023.1 GCF_900167125.1 Paucidesulfovibrio gracilis DSM 16080 | reverse complement strand
CCGGGAAACGGGATTTCAAAGAACCATTGGCCCCTGGTCCGCACGAGGCTCCTGCATCAAAACCAATTTGAGCGCTAGTTTGCCGCAGAGGACGCTCCGACCGCTTCTTGTGGCTCAATGTTCGATGAAATCGGCACGTCCAGATAGAACACTGTTCCTGACTCTGAATCAGACCAGAAGCCCACCTTGCCGCCAAGGTAGCGCTCGCCGATCAGCTTCATGCTGTGCGTGCCCAGGCCGCGCCCTTTTCCCTTGGTGCTGAAACTGTTTCGGAACATCTGTAAGCGAATATTTTTGGGCAGTTCCTGCTCATTGCCTTCGATGTAGTGCGGCTGTTCATTGCATCGCCCCGGTGTGCCGATTTTCCGCCTATTCAAAACCTTGGACAACCAGCATGATTTTGGGTATTTTGCACGCCTTTTGGCGATGTGCTTCGTCGTTATCGTCTGTTTTTATTTGCTTCCGGTAAAAAAGTAATCGGGTTTTCTTTTTTTTCGGAAGTCAAACAAGTGAGAAGGTGTATGAGTAAACGAGAGACTTGGAGCTCGCGCACAGGGTTCATCCTTGCTGCTGTGGGTTCCGCAATCGGGTTGGGGAACATCTGGCGTTTCCCTTACATGGTGTATGAGAACGGCGGCGGCGCCTTTCTCATTCCTTACTTTGTGGCCATGCTGACCGCGGGTATTCCCTTTATGATTCTGGAGTTTGGGCTTGGGCATCGGTTCCGTGGTTCAGCTCCGAAAATTTTTTCTTCCATTTCCCGCAAAATGGAGTGGCTCGGTTGGTGGCAGGTTGTTGTGGCAGCCTTTATCGCCACGTACTATGTCGTTGTCGTCTCCTGGGCGATTAACTATTTTGTCTTGTCTTTTAGCCTTGGCTGGGGCGATTTGCCAAAGGACTTTTTCTTTGGGGAGTTTTTGCAGCTGACGGATTCGCCCTTGAACATCGGCGGACTGAACATGTCCGTGTTTTATGGCGTACTCGTTGCCTGGGGCGTGACGTTTCTTGCGGTGTTCACCGGTGTGCGCGGCGGCGTAGAGCGTGCGAACAAGATTTTCATGCCCGTCCTTTTTGTGCTTGTTTTGGTCTTTATTGCCCGAGGCGTGACACTTCCCGGTGCAGGTGAAGGACTGGAATGGTTGTTCCATCCCGATTTCAACGCGCTTTTGGATTATTCCGTTTGGGCTGACGCGTATGGACAGATTTTTTACAGCTTGTCCATCGGATTCGCCATTATGTTGGCCTATTCGAGTTATTTGCCGAAGCGTTCCGATATCGCAAACAATGCCAGTATGACCGTGTTCATCAACTGCGGCTTTTCCATGCTGGCCGGGCTGATGATTTTCAGTGTGCTCGGCTATATGGCCATGCAACAGAATGTTCCCGTCAGCGAGGTGGCCGGTGCTGGTGTCGGTTTGGCCTTTGTCACGCTGCCCACGGCGATCAATCTGATGCCTATGCCGTCCTTCTTTGGTGCGCTGTTCTTCCTCGCCCTTGTTGTGGCCGGATTGTCCTCCCAGATTTCCATTTCCGAAGCAGTTGTTTCCGCGGTTATGGATAAGCTGGATATGTCTCGTAAACTGGCCGCTTCTTTGTTCTGCGGTGTCGGGCTGGTGCTCAGCTTGGCCTATGCCATGGACGGCGGTTTGTACCTTCTGGATATCGTGGACCATTTTGTTAACAACCATGGTGTGTTGCTTGGTGGTTTGGCGGAGATCCTTTTTGTCGCGTGGTTTTGTGACCTGGAAAGCCTGCGCAAGCATATCAACAACTTGTCCGATTTCTCGGTTTCCGGGATCTGGACAGCTGCTCTGCGTATCATCGTCCCGCCCATGCTGACGGTTGTTTGCGTTAGCAACCTGGTGGGGGATCTCACGGCCAACTATGGCGACTACTCTACCAAGGTGATCGTTCTCTTTGGTTGGGGAATGTTGCTTGTTTGCGCCGTGCTGGCGATTCTTTTTTCGGTGCGTAAGGGAGCCTTTGGTTCCAGTTCCACTCTCAACGCCAACTTCTTGCGGAGGTAGAGCATGAGTACCGTTGCAATCGTCATGATGGTTTTCGGCTTGGGGCTGACTTGGGGCGGAGCCGCCGCATGTCTGCGTCGGGCCATACGTCGATAACGATCTTCCGGCTTTTTACCGTGTAGGAATGATCCTACATAAAACGGCACTGTTGGCCTGGCGTGATTCGCGCCGGGCCTTTTTTTTGTTGTGGGAACAGCGGAAAGTGCCGACTGCTGCTTATCCCTTTTCATGTTTACAGAACTGGCGGTGAGGATTCGGCTATGCTATGATAAACAATCCGTTTATGCTGTTTGGGATAGGAGCCGCATGTCAGTGCAGATAATGAACAACACCAAGCCGAAGCTGACGTTGCTTTGGGTGGCGCTTCCCGTGGGAAGTGTGGCGTTGCTGTTTTTCATAATCGTTTTTGGTTTTATCTTGCCTGACACCCGTAATTTTCTTTTGGATCAAAAACGTGCTGATTTGCGAAATCTGGTGATGTCCGCGCATGGGGTACTTGCCTCACAGTATGAGCTTGTGCAGCGTGGCATGGTTACCGAAGAACAAGCACAGCAACGGGCCGCACAGATTATTGAATCAATGCGATTCGGGAAGGACGGTAAAAATTATTTTTGGATTAACGATCTGACCCCGCGAATGATCATGCATCCATGGCGACCCGAGTTGAATGGCCAGGATCTGACCGACTATACGGATCGGCACGGTGTGCATGTTTTCCAAGAGTTTGTTGGTGTGGTTGGCGAGACGGGGCGTGGATTCGTGGAATATGAGTGGCAGTGGAACGATGAGTCGGATTATATCGCGCCCAAGATGTCCTATGTCGAATTGTTTGAACCGTGGGGCTGGATTGTGGGGGCTGGCGTGTATCTTTCCGATGTACGCAGAGAGATGGACAAGCGAAGCGGTGTGCTTTGGGGAATTGGAATTGGTGGCGTTGTTTTGATTTCTTTCGGGCTTGGTCTGGTTGTCCGTCAATCGCACCTTGCTGATAGGCGGATGTGGCAACATTATGAAACCATGCGGGTGGTTTTTGATCAGAGTTTCCAATTCATGGCATTGCTGGACACTCAGGGCCGAGTTGTCGAGGTGAATAAAACCGCGTTGGAAGTATACGGTCTCGCCAAGTCGGAGGTTGTGGGCGGCTTTTTCTGGGAGACGGCATGGTGGGAGGGGGTCAAGGATGAACAGCAAAGACTGCGCAAATATGTTTTGCTGGCGGCACAGGGGCGGGGGCTGTGTTGGCGGACATCCCATGCCACGTTTGATGGCGGTACACTTGATATTTATGTTTCCTTAAAACCCGCCAGGGACGTTCGTGGAGGGGTCTTCGGGGTGATAGCTGAAGGACAGGACGTCACTGCGCAGATGCGGGCATTTGAAGACCGTCGCAGGACATTGGTTCAAATGGAGGAGCGCAACGAGGAGCTGGAGCGCGTGGCAGCCGTGATAGCACATGATCTCAGGAATCCCGTTGTGACGATCAAGGGCTTTACCGGTGTGCTGCGTCAAGCTTTGCAGGATGGGGACACCCAGAACGCCAGGCTCGCGTTGGGACGGGTGGATCAGGCTGGAGACCGTATCAACAGACTGCTTCGGGATCTGGGGTTGTTGTTTCGAGTGGATCGGCAACCTCCGCATTACGAGTGGGTTTCCATGGAGAAACTGACTCGCGGGATCATTCATGAGTATGCGGAACAGAATCCTCTTTGGCGCGATATTGTGCTGATTGAGGCTCCCCTTCCCGATGTTTGGGCAGATGCGGAGCGTCTGCGTCAGGTTTTGGTGCAGCTCTTGGAAAACGCGTTCCGGTTTGCATTGCCCGCGACTTTTCCACGTATCGAAGTGGGGGGCAGGGCAAGGAATTCGGAGTACGCGTTTTATGTTCGTGACCACGGGAAAGGCATTAACTCCGCTTATTTGGAGCGTATTTTTGATATTTTTGAACAGCTTGTCCCCGATAAGCGCGGCACCGGAATGGGGTTGACCCTGGTTCGTCGCATTATTCAACAACATGGGGGCCGTGTCTGGGCCGAGTCGGACGGAGAGAATCAAGGCTCGACAATATGGTTTACCTTGCCTCGGAAGGTGGGAACACCATCAACCATGGAGAATGTTTGAATGGCTGACTGTCCTAATGGAATTGGCGAGAAGGATTATGGGTTACACGAAGAGTCGTTGCAGTTTCTTTCCTCCATGCCAGTTGCCGTGGTCATCACCGGTGCGGGAGACAATATCATTCGTTACGCCAACCGTGAGATTCAGAATTTGCTTGATATTTCTCCGGAACAAATGGTTGGTACCTCTGCCCCCAATTATTACATAAATCCCGAAGTTCGGGCCGAGATGGTGGCGTTGCTCCAGCGCGATGGCAGGGTCGCGGCTCATGAAGTGGCCCTCCGCGGGCTTGAGGGGGAACAGGTCGTATGTCTCATTTCAGCGACCAAGATTCAGTTTGAAGCAGAGGATTGTTTTCTGTTTAGTTTGCTGAATATTACTTCAAGAAAAAAATCCGAAGCCGAGGTTGAAAAGTTGTCGCAGGCATTGCAACACAGCCCCATAGCCGTGTTCATGTGCGATACCGAGCGCCGTTCCATATACGCCAATCAGGCGTTCAACAAAATGACCGGTTACATATGGGATGAAATCGCGAAGTTGCGATTTGAGGATTTTATCGCCAAGGATCAGGATAAGCGGAGTTACGACCACAT
The DNA here is from genome assembly GCF_900167125.1 of Paucidesulfovibrio gracilis DSM 16080. NCBI lineage: Bacteria > Pseudomonadati > Thermodesulfobacteriota > Desulfovibrionia > Desulfovibrionales > Desulfovibrionaceae > Paucidesulfovibrio > Paucidesulfovibrio gracilis. The sequence goes on along the minus strand of NZ_FUYC01000023.1, from coordinate 23,362 downwards.
GTGGTGGAGTTTGGAAGAAGGGAAATCCTGGCGGGGCGAACTGCAACTGGCTCGAAGAGGAGAACGATTTTTTTGGGGTATGGTGCACGTCACCCCTATTTTGATTGGAGGGGGCAACGCCAGCCATTTCGTCTTTTTTTTGGAGGACATCACTCGTCGTAAGGTGGCAGAGGAGGTGCTCCAGGAGCGTCTTCATTTTATCCAGACCCTGATGGATGCGGTACCCATGCCGATTTACTACAAGAATTTGGAAGGGGTGTATCAGGGGTGCAATCAGGCTTTTGAACGCTACTTCGGCGTGGTGCGGCCGTTGATCATTGGGAAATCCCTGGAAGACGTTCACCCTTGGGCGGATGCTGGAGCCGTGCGGCGTCACGATCATCAGCTGGTGCAAAACGGAGGAGCGCAAGTATACGAAACGCCTATTCTGCGGAAGGATGGGTTGGAGCGGGAGGCCATTATCCACAAGGCCGTGTATCGAAGTTCCGAGGGGACGCCGTTGGGCATTGTCGGGTGTATCACCGATATCACGGAACGGAAAAAGGCTGAGCGCGAGGCGCGGGAAAATGAAGCCACATTGAGTCACGTTTTGGAAGGGATTCGGGCCGGGATTATGGTTGTGGACCCGCAAAAGCATTCTGTGGAGGACATGAATGCGCGGGCCAGGGAAATGCTTGGGGATCATTTTAGCGGCGATGATACCGGCTGTTCTGTTTGGGACTGCGGGTTGTTGACGTGGCGGGATGAATCTGGTCGTTCCGTTTCGGTGGAGGAATTGTTGTATCCTCAACAGGATAAGGAATACCGTATCTCGCAGGAGAACGGCGCGGGGTTGCCGGTTTCCTTGACGGTCTTGCCGACGGTTATTCGGGGAAAGGAACGGTTGCTCCAAATATTGTTTGATCTTTCCGAAAGAAAAGTCCTGGAACGGCAACTCAATCTTGCACAAAAGCTGGAGTCCGTTGGGCAGCTGGCCGCCGGTATAGCCCATGAAATCAATACTCCGGTCCAATACGTCGGAAGCAACCTGACATACATCAAAGAAGCCTTGGGAAGATTGAGGGACGAATTGGAAAAAGAGGGGCTGACACTTCCTCAGGACGTGGAGGAGGAATTGCGGGAGGAGCTTCCTGACGCCATTCAGGACGCGGAAGAAGGTGTTGGACGTGTTTCCGCCATCGTGCAGGCCATGCGCAAATTTTCCCATCCGGGCAGTGAGGAAGCGGTGTTGGTGGACGTCAATGAGGCCATTCGAAATACGGTGACCATAGCGCGCAACGAATGGAAATATCATTCCGAAATACAACTGGAGCTGGCAGATGCACTGCCGGAGTTGCCCTGCATTCCCGGTGACTTCAATCAGGTGCTGCTCAATGTCTTGGTCAATGCCGCGCACGCGGTGGCCGACAAGATGGGAGACAGCGGGGAGATGGGGCGGATCCGTATATCCACGGCCCTTGACGGTGAGTATATCCAGATAACCATTGCCGACAACGGCTGCGGCATTCCGGAAGAGCATCGGGATGTTATTTTTGATCCGTTTTTTACGACCAAAACCGTGGGGCGCGGAACCGGCCAAGGGTTGGCCATCACCCACGCCATTGTCGAGCGGCAACGGGGAAAGATCGACTTCACGTCCACCCCCGGAGAAGGCACAACGTTCGTGATCCGTTTCCCCTGGCGGGAAGCTTCCTGATAGGAGGGGAAGGCATGCGTGTTTTGTTCGTTGATGACGAGGAAAAAGTGCTGCGCGGAATCCGGCGCATGTTGCGTGGGCATGTGGACTGGCGGATGCATTTTTTGCAGGACGGCCGGGCAGCGTTGCATTTCCTGGAAAAGCATGACGTGGATATCGTGGTTGCGGATATGCGTATGCCAGGTATGGACGGGGTGCAGTTGCTCAATGCCGTACAAAAGACCCACCCTGGAGTTGTTCGTATTGTTCTTTCCGGCTACTCGGACCAGGAGACAGTGCTGCACACGGTCCGCCCGGCGCATCAATTTTTGAGCAAACCGTGTGAACGTGACACGCTGGTATCGGCATTGGAGCGGGTGCATTCGCTTCAGAGCGTGTTTACCAACAAGCGGTTGCGGAATGTGATGACGCGCATCGACTCACTGCCCGTATTGCCGTCAGTCTTGCAAAAACTCGAAGCCGAGCTTGAAGGGGATGATCCGTCCGTGGATCGTGCCGGTCGGATTTTGGCTATGGACGCGGCGCTCAGTGCCGGAGTGCTCAAAATGATCAATTCCGCGTTTTTCGGTCTGCCCACGGAAGTGACGACTCCAGGGCAGGCGGTGGCGCTTCTCGGGCTGGATGTGCTCAAGGGGTTGGTCTTTTCGGAATGCTTTTTTAATATGTATGAAAATCAAGCGCCGAATTCGAGGCTTTCCATGGAGCGTCTGCGTGAACACAATCTCCGGGTGGCCGGTTTTGCCCGTGTTGTGTGCGGTTCGATGGGCGGTGGGCAGGAACGGCGTTCCCAAGCTTTCCTCTGTGGGCTGTTGCATGATTTGGGGAAGTTGATTCTGGCCAACAGTCTGCCGGAAGAATATGCCAAGGCCTTGGAATATGCGAGAGCGAATAATGTCTCCATCCGGGAGGCGGAATTGGAGGTCTTTGGATCGGACCATGCGGATTTGGGCGGCTATCTTTTGGGATTGTGGGGCTTTTCCGAGGAGGTCGTTCGCGCGGTCGCCTGTCATCATATGCCCGGAGGATGCGTGGCCGAGCCGATGCGGTCCGTGACTGTAACGCATGTTGCCAACTATGTAGACCATCTTTTGGTGGTGCTGAACGAGCAGTATGCGGAGCACCCGCTTGATGCGCAATACGTGATTCAGGCAGGTGCCTTGGAGCAATTGCCGGTTTGGATCGAATCGTGCCATGGTATGCTGGGAGAAGGAGTCGCATGACGGACCGGATTCTATTTGTTGATGATGATGAGCGGCTGCTGAAGGCGGTTAAGCGCGCCTTGGGCAAAAAATACACGCTGGACACGGCGCTCGGACCGGATGAAGCAATGGAATGCGTTTCGGGCGACACGGCGTACGCGGTTGTCGTGTCCGACCTGAAAATGCCCGGCAAGGATGGGATCACCTTGTTGGAAGATATCCGTTCCGTATCATCGGATACGGTGCGGGTGGTGCTGACCGGGTATGCCGATCTGGAGTCGGCGGTAGCGGCCGTGAATCGCGGCGAAGTCTTCCGCTTTTTGACGAAACCCTGTGAAACGAAAGTGCTGGCAAAGGTACTGGACGATTGTTTGCACCAGTATCGGTTGGTGACGGCGGAACGGGAATTGTTGGAGCAAACCTTGAAAGGGTGCGTTTCCGTGCTTTCCGAGACGTTGTCACTGGTTAATCCTGAAGCCTTTGGGCGGGCCAACAGGGTGGCGAGGTTCACCAGAGCCATCGCAAAGCAAGCTCAATTGGAGGAGTTGTGGAAATACGAAATGGCCGCACTTCTTTCGCAGATCGGTTGTGTGGTCTTGCCGGAGGAAACATTGCACCGCCTGGCACGGGGAGGGGAACTCAAGCCTGAGGAGCGGCAACTGTACGACATGCATCCGCTGATAGGACGCAATTTGCTTTCCCATATTCCCCGACTGGAGGAGACCGCCGACATGGTCGCTTACCAGGAGAAAAATTTCGATGGTTCAGGAATTCCGCCGGATGGCGTTCAGGGAGAGGATATTCCGCTTGGAGCCAGAATTTTGCGCGTGGCCATTGATTTTGATGCCGCACTGAACCAGGAAAGCACCTTTGCCAAAGCATTTTATATTCTCCAAAAAACGATGGAACGCTATGATCCTTTTGTGTTGCGCTGTCTTGAAGCATGTCTCGGCAAGGAGGCCCACTTTGATTCAGCCAGTCTGAAAATCAAGGAGTTGCGGCACGGCATGGTCCTTGATCAGGCGGTGATGACGCATGGAGGATTATTTTTGCTTAAGGAGGGGCGTGAACTCAATTCCGTGCTGATCCAAAAGCTTCGGGCCGTGCATCAGCGGATGGGAATTGAGGAGCCTGTCAGTGTCCTTATCCCCGTGGGAGAGCACAAACGGGACGATGCGGATGTAAAGGAAGGATGACCAGGAGCCGGGCGGCCCCTGGTCGGATTGTTGTTTTGTTTTATTCGAGACCTTGCCCCGGGTGCATGGTTTGTCCCGTGAGGGTTGTTTCGTACCCCCCCAGATTATTGATGCGTTGTTTGAACGCCTCCGTGCCGATGAGGGCGAGCAGCGCCTGGAGTCGGAAGTCCTCGGCATGCTCTGCAGGGAAGATTAGGTCGTAGCGCTCCCTGGCCAAGGGGACGAAGTCGAGGTCCAGGGCTTCGGCGGCTGCGCGGATACCAAGACCGCAATCCGCAGCACCAGTGAGCACGTTTACGGCAACGGCCATGTGAGTGAACTCTTCATGCTCGTAGCCTCGAACCTGCTCAAAATCCACCCCTTCCACTTCCAGATGATGATCCAGAAGAATGCGTGTTCCCGCGCCCCGCTGTCTGTTGATGAACCGAATATCCTTACGCGTAAGGTCGCTCACGCCTTGAATACCTTTTGGGTTGCCCCGGGGCACGATGAGTCCCTGATGTCGGATGGCCAAGTTGACGACCTGGACAGCCAGGTTGGGCAGATAGCGACGCAGGAACGGGAAGTTGAAATCCCGGGTCTCGGGGTCAAACAAATGCGCTCCGGCAAAGAGGGCGGTGCCGTTTTTTACGGCCGTGAGCCCGCCCATGCTGCCGACATGGCTGGATGTGAGCCGAAGTGGAACCTCCAGGCCCATGAGCGCGTCCGCAAGAAGATCCAGGGTGTTGTCGTGGCTGCCAACGTGGATGAGTACGCGGGAAAGCTCGGCTTCGGGGACGAGCAGCTCCGCTGTGACAGTTTTCCCGGCTTCCACACCGTCCACGGATGTGGGAATGCGCGTTACGGCTTGGGCTTCCGTCAGGGTGGTGATCATCCCGGCTCCCCGGGAAAGCGGTGCGGCCAGGAAGCGGCCCCGGACTTCCCCTACGGCGAGGCGAACCACCTCCTCCTGGCCAAGTCGCGATGGTGTTCGCCGGATCAATTGAACCGGGAGGCTGCGTCGTTGAGGTGCGTCCCGACGGCTCAGGTAGGCGGCTATAGGGGCGAGGACATCCTCGAAGCAGATGACGGCGCTTACGGGATACCCCGGAGCGCCGACGAGCAGCTTTCCCTGGGCTTCGGCCAGGAGGGTCGGCTTGCCGGGCATGACGTTGATGCCGTGGCATAAAAGCGTGCCCACTTGTTCGAATACTGCTTTGGTGTAATCGCGGCTGCCAGCGGAAGAGCCGGCCCCCACCACCACAATATGGGCATCGGATGCCAGAGCATCCCGCACGGCCTGGGTCAATGCCGCCGCATCGTCGGGGATGGTGGCTGTGCGTGAGGGGATGGCGTTCCAGGAGCGTGCTAGGGAGGCAAAAACCTGGGAGTTGCTTTCAATGACCTGCCCTGGTTGCGGGGTGGGGCGCTGGGAAAAATCAAGCACCTCATCTCCGGTGGGGATGAAGGTCATACGTAGCCGTTCCAAAACTTGTATTTCCCATATCCCCGCAGCCAGGAGCGCCCCCACGTCGTAGGCTGAAAGAACGCGTCCCTGGGGCAGCAGCAGCTCCGTAGCCACAATGTCTTCGCCGATGCGCCGCACATGGTTCCACGGAAATGCCGGGGCTTCGATGCGGATGGTGGAATCATCCACCTGGAGTACGTTTTCGATCATGATTACCGCGTCACGTCCCTCGGGAAGGGGGTTGCCGGTATTTACCGGGTCGTAGTCACGACCTTTTTGCAGCTCCAGCGGGGCATCTTCTCTGGCCGCGAATGTGTCTGCGGCGCGGACGGCCACACCGTCCATGGCTGCGGAATGGAAAGTCGGCGAGGAGCACCGGGCCGTGACCGAGGTTGCCAGGGTACGGCCGGCGGCTTCGTGGGTAGGGATGGTTTCGGTTTGAACCAGCTCTTTTCGGTTCAGGGCGTCACAGGCGCGCTGAACGGCTTGGCGCGGGGGGATAAGATCCAAATAAACGTTGCGGCGACTCATGAGATTCTCGCTTTGGACTAATAGGTGAGTACGTTCACATGCTGCCCCTGGTACAATCCTTCGCTTGAAGCAGGGATGGCGGCCAGCCCGTGGCTTTGCAGCAGGGTGCGCATCAGGCCGGAACGTCCTGGCACGGGGTGGGCCAGCGGGAGGTCGTCCGGGCGCGGTTCCAGGCGAACGCGGATAAAGTCTTCGCGACCTTGGCGGGAAGCGATGTTGCGGGTCAGCTCCGCACGAACGGGAAAACGTTCCGGCGTTGCCGCGTCGGCGTCTGCTTCCAGGCTTCGTAGCAACGGCAGACCAAGCATGAGCATGACCACGTGCGCCGATGCGGTTTGCCCGGGCAGTCCCAGAATGGCCTTGTGGCCCTGCCGGGCGAGTATGGTGGGTTTGCCAGGACTCATGGCCACGCCATGAACAAGTATTTCGGTGTCCGGCAGATCCTCCAGGACTTCAACGGTGAGATCGCGGGTGCCAACGGAGCTGCCGCCGGAAAGAAACACGGCGTCATGTTCGGCCAGGGCGTGTTTCATGGCCTGCCGCAAGGCGTCGGCTTTGTCGGGTACGATGCCCAGGAAGTGTGCCTCGGCTCCGGCCTGGCGGGCCAGAGCGCGGATGGAAAAGGAGTTGACGTCCCGAACCTGACCGGGGCGCGGCACATTCTGCACGGGTACGACTTCGTTGCCCGTGGAGAGTACGGCCAGTTTCGGGCGTTGGTGGACGGTCACCTCGCCTATGCCCAATGCGGCAAGCAGGCCGGCATCCTGAACGCGCAGTCGCGTACCGGCGGTAAGCACGGTCTGCCCGGGTTCCGCATCTTCCCCCCGATGCATGACGTTTTCATAGGGTGCCACGCTTTTGCGGATTTCAATGGTTCCGCCCATGTCGTGGGTATGTTCGATCATGATCACGGCGTTGGCGTTTGCAGGGAGACAACCGCCCGTGGGAATGCGGGCGCAATGCCCTGGCTTGAGTGTAAACTCGGGGAAGGCATCGATTTCAATTTCCGCCTGTAATTCCAGGTAGGCGGGGTTGGACTCCCCGGCGCCGAAAATATCCTTGGCTTGCAGGGCATAGCCGTCCATACAGGAACGGGAGGTCAGAGGAAGATGTTCCTGGGAAACCACATCCGAGGCCAGGGGGCGGCCCGTAGCCTCCTCCAGAGGGACGGACTCCTTTGGCGTGTGGGGAAACGTAGAGCAATGCAGGAGAAAATCTTTGCGGGAAACAACATTGAAAAACATGGAAACTCCTGTCCGTGCGTCACTATTCGGGGTGTCGGGCAAGGCTGGGTTTGCTTCGCCCCTATGGAAGACGTATAAAGGAACTCATCGGTTATGAAAAGTATTCGACCATATCCAAGGAGTTGATACATGGGCGGGGACGTGAATCCGGATCAGGCAATGCTCAGCCACGTTGATGAAGATGGCAATCTGTGCATGGTGGACGTCGGGGATAAGCAAAGTACGGATCGACGCGCTTTGGCGCGGACCGAGGTTTTGTTGTCCGAGCGTACCATGCGGTTGTTGCAGAAGCAGGCGTTGCCCAAGGGAGATGTGCTTTCCGTGGCGAAGGTGGCCGGTATAATGGCCGCCAAGCGGACCCACGAGCTTATTCCGCTCTGCCATCCGCTGATGCTCAGCTACGTGGATGTGCGTTTTGATCTGGAACCGGAACGCAATGCCGTGGTGATTTTTGCCGAAGCTCGTACCTCGGGGCGCACCGGCCTGGAAATGGAGGCGCTTATGGCCGCTCAGGTGGCTGCATTGACCATCTATGACATGTGTAAGGCCGTGCAGAAGGATATCGTCATCGCGGAGTGCCGCTTGTTGCGCAAGAGCGGAGGCAAAAGCGGCCTGTATGAAGCACCGGAATTTCAAGCTTCCGGAATGGATTCCGACTAAAGCTCTACCTTTGAGGTGGGGTTAATATCGGGTTGTTGACAAACGATGCCGGGTGGTTCAAGGAATTATGCTAGAACTAGCATAACCAAAGGAGTTGCCATGTTGCGTCGAAGCGTTGCCAGCTTGATTGTGATGGCTTTAGGAATTTGTCTTGCGGTACCGGCCTGGGCCGGACTGAAGGGGGATGTGGTGGTGTTCCATGCGGGTTCGCTCACCGTCCCTTTGGCGGAAATGGAAAAGCAGTTCGAAGCGCTGTACCCGGATGTTGACATCAAACGTGAAGCCGGAGGAAGCACCAAAATGGCCCGGCTTATCTCCGAGGTGGGCAAGCCTGCGGACATAATGGCCTCTGCAGACTACAAGGTCATTGACAACAACCTTGTTCCCGGTTTTGCGGACATCAACATTCGTTTCGCCACCAACCAGCTTGTGCTGTGTTACACGGATCAAAGCCGTTTTGCGGATGAAATCAACGCGGATAATTGGCATGAGATCCTGCAGCGCGAAGGTGTGGTTTGGGGACATTCCGACCCCAACCTTGACCCGTGCGGGTACCGCAGCCTTATGGTGCTCCAGCTTGCCGAGAAATTTTATGATCAACCCGGTCTGTATGACCGTTTGGTCGAGGCGCGCAAGCCCGAGTGGATTCGGCCCAAGTCCGTGGAGTTGGTTTCAATGCTTAAGACCGGGAACATGGATTACGCTTGGGAATACCTTTCCGTGGCCGTCCAGCATGAATTGAAATATCTGACGTTGGATCCGCATATCAATCTGGGGGATTATCGTTACGATGATTTTTATGCCCAGGCTGCTGTGGAAGTGACCGGCAAAAAGCCCGGCACCATGATTACCAAGAAGGGCAAGTCCGTGACCTACGGCGTTACGCTGCTGCGCGAGGCCATGAACCGTGAAGCCGCCGTGGCCTTCCTGGAGTTCATGCTTTCCCCGGATCACGGCTTGAAGATTCTGAAGGATATGGGCCAACCGCCGTTCATCCCCTGCCGCATCCCCTCTGAAGACATGCTTCCGAAGGTTCCGGAGCAGTTGCGCTCTTTGGTGGAAGTGGCGAAGTAAATCTTAATGTTGCATCCTACTGGGGCGGTCTCCGGGCCGCCCCGAAATGGTATCACCATGCATTCACGCGGTCGTGTGGATTTGTTTTTCTGGCTCAGCGTGACGGCTGGAGCCACGATCATGGCTTTTATCCTGCTGCCATTGGCCCAGATGATATTTGCCCCGAGCCTCGAAAGCATGGGCGAGACGTTGGCCGACGCGGACGTGCGGCGGGCTGTGGGACTCAGCTTGCTTGCTTCCGGTGCGGCCGCAGGAATTTCACTGCTCTTCGGCACTCCCCTGGCCTACCTGCTGGCGCGTCGCGAATTCCCCGGCCGGAAAGTGGTGGAGAGCCTTATTGACCTGCCCATCATGATCCCCCATCCAGTGGTGGGGATCGCCATTCTGGGATTGACCGGGCGTAACCATTGGTTGGGCCGGGCATTGCAAAGCCTTGGCGTACAGATCATGGGTACGGTCACGGGTATTATTGTTGTCTTGGTTTTTGTGGGGTTGCCATTTTATGTGAATGCGGCCAAAGCGGGATTTCAATCCGTTCCGGTCCGGCTTGAAAAAGCGGCCCGAACGCTTGGGGCCACTGGTTGGCAAGCTTTTTGGCGGGTCACGCTGCCGTTGGCCTGGCGCAGTATCCTGAGCGGTGTGATTATGTGCATGGCCCGCGCCATCAGCGAGTTCGGTGCCGTCATCATCGTGGCCTACCACCCAATGGTCGCTCCGGTGATGATCTACGAACGATTCACGGCGTATGGACTGAAATATTCCCAGCCCGTGGCGGTATGGCTGATCGCGGTTTCCCTCTTTTTGTTCCTGCTGCTGCGGCTTATTTCCCGGCGCGAGGAGGCGGCTCTTGATCGTCCTTGAAGATTGGCGGGTGGACTTGCCGGGCTTTTGTCTGCGGGAGGTGAATCTGCATGTTCGCGAACAAGAGTTTTTCGCTCTGCTCGGTCCCACGGGATCGGGAAAGTCCGTGCTGTTGGAGAGCGTGGCCGGATTGTTGCCCGGGCGGTCCGGGCGGGTGTTTCTAAAAGGGCAGGACATTACGAAGCTGCCTCCGGAGCAACGTAATCTGGGCATGGTCTATCAGGATCATGCGCTTTTTCCGCATTTGAATGTCCGGCGCAACATTGCCTTTGGGCAACGGTATCATGGTGACGCGGACGCAGGCCGGGTTCAGGAATTGGCAGAGCTGTTGGGAATTGCGCACCTGTTGGATCGTTCGCTCCATGGACTCTCCGGCGGGGAACGACAGCGTGTGGCGCTGGCCCGTGCTCTGGTGGTGCGCCCGCAGGTGTTGCTTTTGGACGAGCCGCTTTCCGCACTGGATCCCAATTCCCGGCGCGGCGTAAAGCAGATGCTCAAGGATCTGCATCGTGAAATGGGCATCACGTTTCTTATGGTGACCCATGATTTTGATGAAGCGCTTTTCCTCGCGGACCGTGCGGCCGTGATTCGGGACGGGCGCGTTGTCCAGCAGGGCGCGGTGGCGGATATTTTCCATCGGCCGGCGGATCGTTTTGTGGCGGAATTCGTGGGGATGCGGAATGTCTGGGACGCTCGTTGCCGGGAAGGCGTTGTGGAGGCTTGCGGGTTGGAGCTGCGTTGTGCTGCCAATGCCTCAAGCGGCTCGTATGTCGCTTTCCGTCCCGAGGATGCGGTGGTGGGCGGCCCGGAGTTGCGAAGCGAATATGGAAATTGCTTCTCCGCCACGGTGCGTTCGTTGACAACGGAAGGGTTTCAAGTGGCTGTGGATTTGCGGTGCAATGGCGCGGCGTTGGAATGTTTTGTCACGCGGAGACGGAGTCTGGAGTTGGGTCTTCGCCCTGGTGCGGATGTTTGGCTGGCCTTGCCGGAGCAGGCCTTGCATCTTTTTTGACCAGCCAAGAATCGGGGCTTAAAGGGTGACGGTTTCAAACTGCATCCGTCGAAGATCCAGGGCCAGCATGCGACCGTCCAGAGTCGGACGACCGACAAGCGTATTGATGACTTCCGCGGCCATGAGCGAAGCCACAAACGCTACCGTGGGACCAGGGCATCCCAGTTTTTTTTCAGCGGAGTCATCCCCGCCCATAAATTCCACGGGATGCGTACCGCCCGGGCGGATCAAGGCCACATAGCCGCTCCAGCCTGCCAATGCTCCCGCGATAAGAGGCAGGTTTTGTTTTCGGCAGACGCGGCTCAACAGGCGCCGTGGGGCCAGTTCTCCCAGTGCGTCCACCACAATATCTGCTCCTACTGTCATTTCCAGCATTCCAGCCTCGTCAAGATACGTGTCGTATACATGTAGCCGCGTGGCAGGATTGATGATCCGACAACGCTCCTGCGCGGCGCTGGCTTTGGTCTGATGCAGGGTGTTGCTGGTGGCCAACAACTGGCGATTTAAGTTGGAGGCTTCAAATGCATCCCCGTCAGCCGCAACGATGGTGCCGATTCCGGTTCGGGCCAGAAGCTCCAAAAGGTGGCCGCCCAGCCCTCCCAGACCCACCATCGCTATCCGTGATTGCAGAAGCGTTCGTTGCTCTTCTACGTCAATGGCGTCCATGTTGCGGACATAGCGTTCCGGTATGATTCCTTGCCCCAGCCCCTGCTGCTCCACATCCAGCATATCCCATTGTGCGCTTTGGGAGATGTGCTCTACCTGGGAGGGAGCGAGGAGAAAAAGCGAACCTCCACGGGGAGAAGGAACCTCGCGTGCCAGCGTGTGCAGCATGCCGGCCAGGGACTCTTGCATGTCAGGAACATCTTTCGGCACGAATCAACCTCCGCCAACTGCCGGAAACAGGCCCAGACGGTCACCGTCGGATAAGGGGCTATGCAGTTCCTGTTTTGTGCCGTTGATGAATATTATTTTGACGTCCTCTTCCGGAATGCCGAGTTTTGCAAGGACATCACGCACGGTGGAGCCGTCCGACAATTCATAGGTTTCGGCGTTCTCCGGCATAAAACCACTCAGTGTCGCAAAGCATTTCAGTTCAATATGCATGAGGCCATCCTAGCAAAAAGCTGGTGTTTGTCGAAGTGGAATGTTTTTTTGGGGCTGTGCAGAAAAAGGCCCGGCATAAGCCGGGCCTTGGGTATACATCGGATTGTCGGCGGGCTACTTCACCTTGGCGGCTTGCAGCTCTTCGACGGAAAAGTCCCAGGTCACGCCATGCGGCTCCAAGGTTTCCTCGGAGAAGAAGGCAGGCAGCTGGTCGTCATCCTTGGTGAATCCGGCGGCGGTGTTGAAGTCGATTTCGTCCTCCAATACGCTGGTGCCGAGCTTGACCACGTCCTCCACGGTAAAGGGTTGGCCGATGTGGGCCGACACCATATCCGCGATGGTGGACACTCCGTCCTCGGCATCAAGCACGGCAAAGGCGACGAAGATGCACAGCCCGGCTGCGTCCAGGGCGGCCGTGGCGATCTGCAGGTTTTTGGACGTCTCCACCTGGCCCATCTTGTCCAGGGGGTTCACGTCGCCACCAACTTTGAGGATGTTTTGGCAAACCGCGTATCCTGCGGTGTGGTCAGCGCCCATGGTGGTGGTGGCGTAGGTAACGCCAACACCCTTGACGGCCCGGGGATCATACGCGGGCAGGGATTGTCCCTTAACCACGGGAACACGGGTTACGCCGAGTTTCTTGCCGGTGGCGGCGGTGCCGTCGCCAATGGTGGCAGCAAGGTCGTCATCTGTGGCGACTTTGCGGAGCAATTCCTTGCAGGTTTCGCCGTCACCCCATTCGATGGCTCCGCCTTCCATGGCCACGCCCAGGGCGCCGCCCATGTCGATGGTGTCCAGTCCCATGTCGTCGCAAATGCGGTCCAGTGTGGCGATGGTGTCGATGTCCTTGATCAAGGTGTTGGCACCGAAGCCCCAAACGGTTTCGTATTCAAAACCGGAGGTCAGGTATTTTCCCGCAGCGTCCACATATTCCTGGGAGCATTGGATTACGCAACCGGGGTGGCAGCCGTGCTTGGTCTTGCCGCCGCGCTGTTTGATGGTTTCGGCAATGGTCTCACCGGAAATGTCCGCAGCATGTTCAAAGCGACCGTGCCGGAAGTTTTTGGTGGGCAGGGCACCTGCCTCATTGATGATGTTGACCAGGATGGACGTGCCGAATGCGGGCAACCCTTCGGAAGTGACGGGGTGCCCCTTGAGGATTTCGACCCAACGTTTGTTGGCGGCACGGAAAGCGTCCTTGTCCGCAGAAGCGACCATGGAGCAGCCCGAGTCGTCGAGCACGATGGCCTTGATTTGTTTGGATCCCATAACCGCCCCCAGGCCGCCACGACCAGCTGCGCGCGCCGGGCGTCCTTCAGGGTCGGAGAATTGGATGGAAGCGGCGCGACGCAATTTTTCGCCGGCCGGGCCAACGATCATGCCGCAGGCCTTTTTGCCGTAGCGGTCGCGGACCTTGTCCATGGAGTCATACGTCCCCAGGCCGAGCATATCGCCTGTCTCCACGATTTCCACGCCGTCCTTGGTCACGAGGATGTTGAACCAGGCACCATCGTCGGGTTTGTCTTCCAGCACCAAGGCGAGGATTCCAAGTTTCGCCAGCTTTTGGGCAAAGGAACCACCAGTGTTGGATTCCTTGATGGTTCCCGTGAGCGGGGATTTGGCTCCAACGGACAGGCGGCCGGAGTTGGCGGCAGCGGTTCCGGTCAGCACGCCGCCCGCGGCAACGAGCTTGTTGTCGGCGGAAAGCGCATCACAGGTGGCGGGCACTTCCTCTTTGACCAGACGGGAGGTCAAGGCTCGACCACCGAGGCCCAAATATTTTCCCGGCTCCTCATACGTAAATTCCCTGGTGCGGGTATTGATGCGAAGAATCTTCATGTGTCCTTCTCCTGTGTTTGTATCCTGTCCGCGGTTCAGCGCGGATCGTCTTGACTTTTACAACTGGATGACACCTTCTTGTGGTAAAAAAGTCAATATATTTTAATTATGTATGAGTGGGCATGATATTGACCTGTACCGCGGAGGCAGGCATGGTTCACGGGGAGGTGGATGTCATATGGATGTCATTGGAAAAATCGAAATACGGTTGCCGAGCGCTTTTTCCGGATCGCTGCTGGGCGTGTTCGGGCATGGTGTGCTGTTTCCCTGTGGAGCGGGGGAGACCGTGCAGAGTGTCTTGCGAAATCGTTTGCGTTTGGACGCGGGGTATATCGAACAACGTATTCGAACGGTGTTCGTCAACGGCAGTCCTGTAGACGAGCTGGAACAGGCTGTACTGGGGGATGGCGATGAATTGGCGTTGGCCGGTGCGTTGCCGGGGCTTGTGGGTATTTGTATGGGACGATGCAGTCCGGTAGCGGGGTTCCGCCAGGGCATCACCTATGCTGCGGGAGAGGAGGAACGCTCCGCCGGTTTGATTCGTCTCAAACTGTTCAACACCGTGGCCGTTGAGATTGGCCGACGGGTATTGGAGCAAGGGGTGCTCTTGGATCTGCAGAAGATTCTGAGGATGCTTTCCACCATCGGCTCGGACCGGCGACTATCCGATACGCCGCAGGGTTCGGATTGGGAGTGTGTGTGCTTCGACGATAATCGTGATGAGGTGGTGAGTGTTCAGGAGGCCGCAAAGCGCCTGGAGGATCTGCCTGCTACAAAGGATCAAGGCATGTGGGTGGTTGTTCGATCCGTGATGTGAGGAAAGTGAATCTTCTTTTTAAACCTGTGTATGGTGTTGGCGGGAAGCCACGCCACGAAACAACCCCGGGCAACGTTTTTCTTTTGCCCGGGGTTGTTTATTGAATTCATTGACTTCCGAAGCGCGGAAAGCCTGAAGGGAAATTAGAGTTCCCGATAGCAGAACCACCAATCGTAGCCTTCGTGTTCACTGAGGCGTTTTTTGGCAGCCTCGGTATTGCTGGCCGGAGGAACGATAACCTTTTTGCCGATGAGTTCATTCTCGGGCCAACCAGCTGGAATGGCTACTCCATTGGCGTCCGAGGTCTGGAGCGCCTTCAGAGCACGAAGGATTTCGTCCATGTTGCGGCCCACTTCCTGCGGGTAGTAGAGCATCAGGCGAAGGTTTCCTTCGGGATCGACGATGAAGACCGCCCGAACCGTATTGGTTCCCTTCCCGGGGTGGAGCATGCCCAGCTTCTGCGCCACTTCTCCGCGATCATCCGCGATCACCGGGAACTTGATTTCCACGTCCAGCTTTTCTTCGATCCACTCGATCCATTTGATGTGCGAAAAGACCTGGTCGATGGACAGCCCGATGAGCATGGTGTTCAGCTTGGCGAATTCGTCCCAGCGTTTTTGGAAGGCAACGAATTCCGTAGTGCATACGGGAGTGAAATCAGCGGGATGGCTGAAGAGCACAACCCATTTACCTTTCGTGTCCCGGGGCAACGACATTTCGCCGTGGGTGGTAATGACGTTCAGTTCGGGAAGTGGCTGACCGAGAAGGGGCAGGGAAGAGTTTTCCATGATACACTCCTTTTATTTGTAATCGTTTTTTAAAGTGTTAAGCTCTTGATGAGAATGATTACCGGATAGTGCTGGGGGCGTCAAGTAAAATCGTAAAGATTATTACTTTCAATTAGGGGTTGTCATTCTCATGGGTTCGATTCATAGTCATCAGATATGATCGAAAAGGGGTCAAGGGGGGGCGAATGATAAATCGGATGGCTGGTGGAGAATTCTATGAACAGGTCTTTGTAGCCCGTCAGCCGGTGTTCACCAGGGATAAGGGGCTGTACGGGTATGAATTATTGTTTCGCGGCAGCGCCGACAGTGCGGGGGCTGTCTTTCCTGATGAGGACATGGCTTCGTCCAAGGTGTTCGTGGACGGCCTGTCTTTGGCATGCTCCGGGGTTGCTGAGAACATCCGTTTTTTCTTCAATTTTAGCCGGCAGATGTTGTTGAATGAATCTGCCTTGGCTTTGTCATCTGAACGCTGCGTCATAGAAATCCTTGAAAATGTGCCACCGGATGAGTCCGTGCTTTCGGCGTGTCTTGATCTGCGGGAGCAAGGCTATTGCCTCGCGCTGGACGACTATGCGGGCGAACCCGAGCGGGAGCCGTTTTTACCCCTGGTGGATATGGTCAAGGTAGACGTCCGGGCAGTGAACCGCTCTCATTGGGCCAGACTGTTCGAAAAACTGCATGAATACGGCGCAACTGTCGTGGCTGAGAAGGTGGAGACCTGGGGAGATTTTCGCGAATTGCATTCTTTGGGATATGAGTTGTTCCAAGGGTTCTTCTTTAGCCGGCCAGAGTTGATTCCTGGTCGGAAGCTGCCCTCAGGTATGCTGGCCAAAGTGCAGCTGCTTAAAGTGCTCGGCGACCCCAAGTCGCCCCTGGAAGAAATCCCCGCCATTGTTGCAGGGGATCCGGGCTTGAGTCTTCGTTTGTTGAAGTTTATCAATTCCGCGGCGTTCGGGTTCCGTTCCCATATTTTGTCCATTGGGCACGCTTCCGCGCTTATGGGGTTGGAACCGCTTCGGCGCTGGGCCATGGTCGTAGGACTCTGTGACATTGATGATAGTGTCAGAGGGCAGGAGCTGACATATCTGAGCCTTCAGCGTGCTCGTTTTTTGGAGCTGCTGGCGCAGGAGATTCCCAATCCCCCCATGGCTTCGGAGGCGCTGTTTTTGTTGGGGTTGTTTTCCAGACTGGATGCCATGTTGGGTATGTCCATGGATGAGGTACTGGCTGGAGTGGCTCTGGATCCCCAACTGACCGAAGCGTTGCTTGGCGCTGATTGCACGCTCGGCCGGTGGTTGCAAATGTTGGATGCCTTGGAGCGTGGTGACGGGCAACGAGCCGCAACCATGGTGAATGCCTGGGGCGTGGAGTCGTCCGTTGCCGCACATTGCTACATGGGTGCTTCTGCCTGGGCCTCGGAAAAAGTTTGGACATACCGAACGCACAGTTGATGAAGGAGTGAATTGCGTATGAGTGTGATAGCTAATTTGGCGATTTTCCCCATGGATAAAGGGGTTGAACTTGCCGGACATGTGGCCCGGGTGTTGGATGTCATTCGCAAATCCGGGCTGGCATACCAACTCGGTCCCATGGGAACCTGCATTGAAGGGGAGTATGATCCGGTCATGGATGTGGTTCGCCGTTGCTTTTTGGAGCTGCAAAGTGATTGTGAAAGGGTTTACATGACCGTAAGCATTGATTATCGAGCCGGTGACCAGCCGCGTATGGCGGGCAAGGTGGACTCCGTGGAGCACCTTTTGGAAAAGATCGAACCATAGCTCGGGTAATTGCTCTCGTTTCAAGGAGTGCGTAATGGATTTTTTTTCTGAATTGATGAATGATTTGAGCGCAATGCGTGAATCGCGCCCCCTGGTGCTCAATGTGACCAATTATGTGGTGGCCAACACCAATGCCAATGCGTTGTTGGCATTGGGAGCTTCTCCGGCCATGACGCATTACTCCGAAGATTTGGAAGCGCTTACGCTTTATGCGGGAGCGCTTGTGGTTAATATTGGAACTCCTTCGCGTGATTTTTTGGAAGGGGTGTTTACGGCTGGAAATGTTGCTCGTCAAAACAGTATCCCTTCGATTTTGGACCCTGTGGCTGCGGGTGCCACCGAGGTTCGCACCGAGGCTTCCTACCGTTTTCTCAAGGAATGCCGCCCGGCGGTGGTTCGTGGCAATGCCTCGGAGATTATGGCATTGGCAGGCGCCGGAGCCGTGTCCAAGGGGGCGGATTCCACACGCAGTGCGGATGAAGCCGTGCAATCCGCCGGTGAATTGGCGCGAATGTTCCATTGTACGGTCAGTGTGAGCGGCGAAACCGATTACATTACGGACGGACAGACCACGTATACTGTTCGAGGCGGTCATCCCATGATGCCGCTGGTGACGGGGCTGGGTTGTACGGCCAGCGCCCTGACGGGAGCTTTTGTGAGCGTGGCGCAAACCCCCTTGCGCGGCGCCGTGGAGGCCATGGCCGTAATGTCTTGCGCTGGTGCCATGGCTGCTGCCAAGGCCGAAGGGCCGGGAACCCTCCAGCTGCACTTCTATGACGCATTGTATGCTCTGACCGAGGAGGATCTGCGACAGCATGTTCAGGTGGAGGAGGTCTAATGCGTCCCGACTATGGGTTATATCTTGTTACGGATCGGGCACTTTGCTTGGGCAGGGACTTGGTGGACGTTGTGGCGGCTGCCGTTCGTGGTGGTGTCACCATGGTCCAGCTGCGGGAAAAAGACTGCGACACCCGGGAGTTCGTGGCCCTGGCCCGTCGTCTGAAACAGATGCTGGAGCCGCACAGGGTTCCCTTGCTCATCAACGACAGGGTGGACGTTGCCCTGGCCTGCGGGGCGGATGGTGTTCATGTGGGCCAGAGCGACATGCACCCGAAGGATGTGCGAACCCTCATGGGGGGCAAAGGACTGCTGGGACTTTCCGTGGAAACGATGGAACATGTCCGGGAGGCGGAAACGCTGGGCGTGGATTATCTGGGAGTCGGTCCCGTGTATGCAACGTCGACAAAGCCTGACCATAGCGAGCCATGGGGATTGGATGGTTTGCGCCGAGTGCGTGAGGCGTGCTCGCTTCCCCTGGTGGGCATCGGTTCTGTCAATGCCGAGAACGTCGCTTCGGTGATGCGGCAGGGAATGGACGGTGTTGCTGTTGTTTCCGCCCTGTGCTCTGCAGATTCCCCTGAGCAGGCGGCTCGCCACATGTTCGCCTCGGTGGAATCTGTCCGGCGAAACGGATAATCTTTCCCAATTATCTGAATTTGGAGGGGATTCCCTTGCGCGAAACCGGAATCGTTCCGGGGAATCCTGTCAAAATATCGCTCCGGGGAAGCGTAGGGCATGTGTGGAGTTTTTTTCTGGAGCAAAAAATAGAATTGTCTATTGCCCATCCTGGCAGGGCCGTTTCCATACTGATGATTGGAAGTTTCTGGGTGTCCCCTTGTAACGCGTGTTTCAAAGAGTCGACGGCATTCTGTTTGAATCCAATACGTTTGGATAACCCTTCCCGGCGCGTAAAAAAGTAGGGTTTTACATACTCTGTGCCTATGCTAGAAACTCCCCATCCCGCTTTCTGAAAATTGATCGTGAACCCACAACCTGTTGCGCGGAAATGGAAGAGGAAATCAAAGTTCTCATTGCTGACGGGCATCCACTAGTGCGTGCCGGAGTCATAACCGTCCTTAAAGGAGTGCAAGGCGTTAAAGTGCTTGGCGAAGCCTCGGACTGGCGTGAGGCCATGTCCTTGATGCGCGAAGCCGAACCCGACGTTTTGGTCTTGGATCTCAGCCTGCCGCAAGGCGGTGGGGTCCGATGTATTCGGGAACTGCGGAAATCGTTTCCCAGGGTAGCTCCTGTGGTACTCAGTTCCCGCAGCTCCGAAGATCACGTCCTCGCCTCACTTGACGCTGGCGCGTTGGGCTATGTCCTGAAGGAAGATCCGCTGGACGAAGTCTGCAACGCCTTGAAAAGTGTTTGCAGCGGCAAAACCTATTTGAGTTCCAATACGGCCCACGAACTGGCCACAGGATATCTCTCGGCTCGTCGGGCCGGAAAGGTTCCTACCGTGCTGGAGGCATTGACTGCCAGAGAGCGCGAGGTCTTTCATCTCGTTGGGGGCGGCAAAAAAAATCGCGAAGTGGCCGAGCATTTGTTCATCAGTATCAAGACTGTGGAAAAACACCGGGCCAATATCATGCGGAAGCTTCAGCTTCGTTCTGCCACTGAGCTGCGCCAGCTCTGGCAAAAGCTGGGTTTCGGCTCCTGATCCCTCCTTTCCTTTCGACATTATTGATCTTGTCTGCGACTTTACAAGGACGCGACGGGCGTTTATTCCTGTGCGGATTCCCCCTTTGCCCGAATGGTGAAGGGGGCCGTCACAAATAACGGCCTCTTCCTTTTGTGTTCTCTCATTTTTACTCGGGATGCTGCAGATGAGATTAAAAGAAGCATGGTTCAAGTCCCCTGGTCCCCGTACTGCCGGCGAAACAGTGTTGCTTTCCTTGAAGGGGTTTTGCATGGGAGCGGCGGACATCATTCCGGGGGTATCCGGCGGGACCATTGCGTTCATAACGAATATCTATGACCAGTTGATGGCCGCGATTAAGTCCTTTGATTTCGGGGTGGCCGGACGACTGCTGCGGGGCGAGATTGCCGAAGCCCTCGGGCGCGTGCATCTGCGTTTTGTCTTGGCATTGGGAGGAGGCCTGGTGCTGGCGCTTTTGAGCATGGCCAGGCTGATGCATGCGTTGCTACAGGATCATCCGGTTCAGGTTTGGGCATTGTTTTTCGGATTGATCGCTTCCTCGGTGCTGGTGGTGGCTCGGCGTATAGGGCGCATCGGGCCGGGACAAATACTTGCCGCACTGCTCGGATTTTCAGGGTGCTGGCAATTGGTGGGCATGATTCCTGTGGTCACGCCGGAAACACCGCTCTTTTTGTTTTTTTGCGGGGCATTGGCTATTTGCGCTATGATTCTACCGGGGATCAGTGGAGCCTTTATTTTGCTATTGCTCGGGAAATATGAATTCATGACCGGCGCGCTCAAAGCCCCCTTGGCCGACGGAAATCCATTCATCATCGTCATGTTCGGCCTTGGGGCAATCGCGGGATTACTCAGCTTCTCCAGGGTGCTGCATTGGCTTTTAAATCGCCACCATGCCTTAACCGTGAGTTTGCTTACCGGAGTTATGGCCGGGGCCATGCGCAAGGTCTGGCCATGGAAAGAGGTGTTGGAGACTCGAATGGTCGGGATGCGGGAAGTTGTTGTGCGTGAGCAGAATATCCTGCCCCGGGAATTCGGCGAAGGTTTTTGGGTTGCGTGTGTACTGATGGTGGTGGGTTTTTCTCTTGTGCTGCTCTTGGAGCGTTTTTCAACCCCTCGAGGAAATTGATTCCCGGCAGGCGTGGGAGGGCGGTCGGCCATGGTTGGCAGTGATGCGCTTTTGCCGTACAAGAAAGAAGGTGCGGCGTAGCAAAACTGCGCTGCCGGTGTTTGGTCGGACCGGGAGAATCTCCAGATGCAGACCCCGATAGTACAGGAATGGTTTTTTCGTGAGATTCAGCGCGCCTTTCGTGAAGGTGTGCCTCCTGATGTCCTTTTCAGTATTCTTGCGAAGTATCTCCTGATCGGGGGAGCCATTGTTGCAGGTTTTGCGCTTTGGCGCTATCGCGAATGGCTCTTGTTCCATGTGCGGCGTCTGTGGAATTCCAGGCGTTATGCCGACGACCGTCAGCGCATTGCTGCCCACCTGATCGGCCGGAAATTTGTAGTGGGGATTTATTTTTATACCCGCCATTCCCGGCAATATCTCGGCACCGGGGTCATTACCGGCTTCAAGGGTTCGAATCTGACAGTGTACCTGACTTCCGAGGTCGCTGGATCAATGCGCCGTACTCTCATCGGACGTCGGGTCCAATTCTTTTTCAGGCCGTTTCGTGCTGGCGGGAAGCGGATCAATTCCTTTGTTTCCTACATTCGCGGCGTACGTATGGGCGACGGACGCATTCGCTCCTTGCAGGCTTTTGTTCCGGATCATTTCGCGGCGGTCCCCCGGCGTAAGCATGTTCGGTTGCGTATCCGCCAAAATGGGGGCGTGCGGGTCAAACTTTGGTGCGAAAACAAAAAGAAGCAATTCTGGGTCACCGCACCGGATTATGAGACTCCGGAAACATCCACGACAACGCCTTCTTGGAAGGCAACAGCCATTCCTCTCGATATCTCACCCGGCGGCATCAAAGTGCAAATTAGGCCGCAACGCACCAGTCCCATTTTGCGGATATCAGAGGAAGTGGTGCTGGAACTGTTGATTTTGGATCGGGCGAACAAGACGTTCCATACCTTTCTCCTGCTCGGAGTGGTGCGCAACGTGATGCGTCCCGGAGGCGGGGTGGTTATGCTCGGGATTCAATTCCGGGCATTGGGAGAACGCGTGGCCAGTCGTTCGGTCGATTGGAAGCTTGTGGGCAATGAGGTGCCGCCGTTACAGAAAATTCTCGAGCGGCTACGAGCAAAGCCCAAATGTCCTGACACGTAAGTGGCTAATCTTCGGATTTTTTTTTGCACTTATCGCAGACACCAAACAAGTACATTTTATGCCGTTGGAGTTCGAAGCCGTACTTTTCGGCCAGATCTTCCTGAAGCTTCTCAATGGTGGGATCCACAATTTCAATGTTTTTCCCGCACCGTTCACAAATGAGATGATCGTGATGCTCTTGCCCGTAATGCAGCTCATACCGGGCGACACCATCTCCAAAATCCACTGCCTCGGCAATGTCTGATTCGGAGAGGAGCTTCAGGGTGCGGTAGACGGTGGCCTGCCCCACGGAAGGGTCTTTGGCTTTGACCTTGTTGTAGAGTTCTTCGGAGGAGATGTGCCCGTCCGCTTTGATGAACGTCTCAAGAATGAGCCGCCGTTGCGGGGTCATTTTGAGATTCCGGGAGGCGAGGTAGTCCAGGAAAGCTTTCTCTGGTGGCTTCATTGTAATTTCTTTTGACTTTTTTGTTTTGGGATAGTTCTTCCCTAGGGAAAACTGTCTCAGCTGTCAATCATTCTCAAGTGAGAATGAGACTGAAAACCGTTGCCAACGGTACGGCGTAGTGGTTTTCTTACGGAACTGACGTGCGTTAGAGGGATGCAGGGGGTTGACAGCGGTTCGCTTCTGCGCAAAGTAGACACACCGCGTCGTATGAGCCTGGAGGGGTGTCCGAGTGGTTGAAGGAGGCGGTCTTGAAAACCGCTGACGGGGTGACTCGTCCGGGGGTTCGAATCCCTCCCCCTCCGCCAAGGCGGTGAATGATAGTATCCGTTATTTTCCGAAAGTCCCCGAAAAACGGGGGCTTTCTTGGTTTTGTAGCCCGTAGCTGTCCGGCTCTGTCCGTTGACATCCGGCGGCGTCGGTGAGTAACGATGTGAGTAACATTCGGTTTATGGGAAAAAGTTACTCACAGGGGGCAGCTTTCGTGACCGCCTCTTCTTTAGTGTAGAACCCGCTAAACGGACTTTGTGTGACGGTGTGGACCCGGACACACAAAAGAAAAGCGGGTCTACACCAAAAACGGGGGCAGTCACGAAAGCGAACTGTTCCGGGCATGTCCACTTACCCGCACAGCACCTTGACGCGTAAGCGGTAGTTTTCAAAATTCCTGAAGCCGTATGCTCGTCGCTGGATCAGTTTCATTTTCCTGTGGAATCCTTCGGTGATCCCGTTGCTTCGCGCAAAACGAAACATGCAGGCGACCTCTTCCCGCCAGCTGTACAGCGTTCGTCCCAGGGTTTTTAGCGGGGCAAACGGAGCCTGCTTCAATTGAGCTATCTTTTCAAGCAACTCCGCCACATGTTTACGGCAGGCTGTCTGATTGGTGCCTTTCACGCGCAACA
>NZ_FUYC01000022.1 GCF_900167125.1 Paucidesulfovibrio gracilis DSM 16080 | reverse complement strand
TAGATAAATGGCCGAATACACCGGGCAGCAAAAGACCGCCATCGTGCTTCTCGCCCTGGGGGAGAAGTTTACGTCCGAAGCGTTTAAGCGCATGGAACGCGCTGAAATCGCGGCGGTCTCCAAGGCCATGCTCGAAACGGATTCCATCCCCAAAGAGGACGTGCTTGACGTTCTTAAGGAATTCAACGAGCAGTTGGCCTACGGAGCGGAAATGCTCATGGGCGGCTCGGAGCAGGTCAAGCGATTGCTGACCAAGACCCTGGACAGCGAAACCGCGAAGTACATCCTCGACAGCCTGGATATCGCCACCGGACCGACTCCGTTCCAGGAATTGGAAAACGTGAGTCCCAAGATCCTGGCGCAGATTTTGCGAAATGAACATCCGCAGACCCTGGCGTTGATCATGGGCCATCTGCATCCGGAACAGGCCGCGGAATTGATCCAAAGCCTGCCTTCCGGCGTGCGCGCCGAGGTGCTCATGCGTCTTGCCAAGCTGGAAGCCGTGGCCGAGGAGATGCTCATGGAAGTGGACAAGGTTTTGCAAAGCCAGCTTATCGCCATTGGCGGCAAGGAAGGCAAAAAGGTCGGCGGCGTCGGATCCGTGGCCGAAATCCTCAACGCGGTCAATCGCGAAACCGAGGAAGAAGTGCTGGCGGAAATCGAGGAGGAATCCTCGCAAATGGCCGACGAAATCCGCAACCTCATGTTTGTGTTCGAGGACATCAAGGCCATCGACGACCGTTCCATCCGCGAATTGCTCAAGGAAGTGTCCAACGAAGACCTTACCCTGGCGCTCAAGGGAGCCAGCGACGATCTCAAGGACAAGTTCCTTTCCAACCTTTCGGAACGTGCGGGGGCCATGATCAAGGAAGATTTGGAAATCATGGGTCCGGTCAAGCTTTCGGAAGTGGAGACCGCGCAACAAAATATCGTCAAGACCGTCCGCCGCCTGGAGGACGAGGGCAAGATTGCCATCAGCAGAGGTGGGGGCGATGTCTTTATCTGATCGGCAGAATGCGCAACAACCCGGACGCGTTTTTCTGGGAGTGGATACTCCCGGACCGGACCGCATGTCCATCCAGGAGTTGGAGGGCAAGAAGCGGCTTTCGTGGGACGAGGCCATGGACCAGGAGTTCGTGACCCGCGTTCGGGCCAAAGCCCAGAGCATGGCCAAGGACATTATTACGAAAGCCATGCAGGAGGCTGAGGCACTCCGGGAACAGGCCCGCCAGGAAGGCTTGGAGCAGGGGTTGAGCCAGGGCGAGCAAATGTTGCAGGAGCAGCTCGAAAATACGGCCACAGGGCTTGGACAGGTGTTGGAGAGCATTGGTTCCCAGGCGGATGTGGTGTGGGAAGCGCGCAAAGCGGACTTCCTTGACCTGATTCAGTCTGCGATCAAGACCACCCTGGGGATTGAAATGGCCCAGCGTCGGGCCGAGGCATTGGAGATGCTGCTTCAGCAGGCGCTGGAGCGTCTGGAGAGTGACAGATTTTTGACCCTGCGTTGTGCGCCTGAGGACGCGGACCTCCTGGAGGAATTGCTCCAGCAGGCCCGACACACCAATCCCAACTTGGTCAAATGGATGGTCAAGCCGGATTCGTCCATGGAGGCCGGGGTGGTGGTGGAAGCGGAAAATGCTAAGGTCGAAAACGATGTGGATGGCCGGTGGCGGGGCGTGCAAATCATTCTGGATCAGCTCGCGTTGCCATTGCCCGGCGAGGAGTCCTGAGCATGGGACTGTTTCCGGCGGACGCGGCGCGCCTTATCCGCGAAATGGAACCGTGCCGGTCGTACGGCAAGGTCACCAAAGTGGTGGGGCTTATTGCCGAGGGCCAGGGCATACGCGCTCCGCTCGGATCGGTTTGCCATTTGCTGCCCGATGCGCAATCAGACCAGTGTGTTGCCGCCGAGGTTGTGGGGTTCCGTGACGGAGCCTGCCTGTTCATGCCCTATGGGGACATGCGCGGTATTCAGCCGGGGAGTCTGATTCGTAATTCTTCCACTCCGCCCGTGGTGCCGGTGGCGCAGGCCATGCTTGGTCGTGCCGTCGATGCCTTTGGCGAGCCGCTGGACGGCAAGGGCGCCTTTGCGCCGGAAACGCAGGTGCCGCTGCACAACGAGCCACCCAACCCCTTGGAGCGTCCACGCATTGTGGAGCCGCTGGATGTGGGCGTGCGAAGCATCAACGGCTTGTTGACCCTGGGCAAGGGGCAGCGCGTGGGCATCATGGCCGGTTCGGGCGTGGGGAAATCCACGCTCATGGGCATGATCGCCCGGACCACGAAAGCCGACGTGAATGTCATCGGTCTGGTGGGAGAGCGTGGCCGCGAGGTGGTGGAATTCATGGAGCGCGATCTTGGTCCGGAAGGCATGGCGCGCAGTGTTCTGGTGGTGGCCACGTCGGACAAGAGTCCGCTCATCCGCATGCGTGCGGCGCACGCGGCCACGGCCATTGCCGAGTGGTTCCGTGACCAGGGCAAAGACGTTTTGCTGATGATGGATTCCGTGACCCGTTTCTGCATGGCCGGGCGTGAAGTGGGGCTGGCGGCCGGGGAACCTCCGACACGTGGCGGATACACGCCGTCGGTTTTTGCCCAGTTGCCGCAACTTTTGGAACGGGCCGGGAAAAGCGCCAAAGGATCCATTACCGGTATCTATACCGTGCTCGTGGATGGGGATGATTTCACGGAACCTATTGCCGATGCCACGCGTTCCATTCTGGACGGACATATCGTACTCACCCGCGCTCTGGCGGATCAGGGACATTTCCCGGCCATCGACGTGCTCAAGAGCATCAGTCGTCTCCGCTCGGACATTACGCCCAAGGAAGCCTTAAGTGCCGGAAGAACCGTTCTGGGACATATGGCCGCCTATCAACGTGTGGAGGATATGGTCAACATCGGCGCGTACCAAAAAGGCTCGAATCCGGAAATCGACAAGGCCATTGCCATGCGCGGTCCCATCAACCAATACCTCCGTCAGCTCGTGGAGGAGAAAGAGCCGTTGGAAACCAGTTTTATCAAGCTGGTGGAACTGGCTCAGGGCCAGGGACCGTCCGCCAAGCCCAAACAGTAGTCGTTTTCCATCAAGAAACACCGGCTTTCGCAGGTTCCTTCCCTCCTCGTTTTCGCGTATGTTGCCGCCATGCATTCTTCAGATACATCGGGTCGTCGGCCCTCTGCTTCCGGCGGTATTACAGGATTGGTCCTGACCTACAACGGCGAACGATTGTTGGACCGTTGTCTGCGTTCCCTGGCGTTTTGCGACGAGCTGCTTGTGGTGGATTCCCTGTCATCGGATCGCACCGTGGAAATTGCGGAGCAGCATGGGGCGCGGATCATCAAGCGGGCCTGGCCCGGTCCTGTGGATCAGTTTCGCCATGCCCTGGACAATGTCCAAACCGAATGGGTGGTGAGTTTGGACCAGGATGAATACCTGGACGACACACTGCGTCGGGATATCCAGGATGCTCTTCTCCACGGTACGCCGCCGGAATCCCTGGCCGGGTATTGGGTGAACCGTCGTTCCTTCTATTTCAATCGTTTCATGAAGCATTCAGGATGGTATCCGGACCGACTGCTGCGGGTCTTTCGCACCCATCGCATGGACGTGAGCGCGTCCGGCGCGCACTACCGTTTTTCTCCGAAAGGCGAGACCAAAAGGTTGCTTGGGGATATTGTTCACTACCCGTACCGGAATTTTGCCGAGCACATGGACAAGATGAATTCGTATGCCCAACAGGGGGCGGACGCGTTGCGCGCCAAGGGACGCAAGGGCGGTCTGGTGCGGGCCATTGCCCATGCCAAGGTTCGGTTTTTCAAGCTCTATCTGTTGAAGCTGGGATTGTTGGATGGCCGGGCCGGATTCATCAATGCCTGTGCAGGCGCCTATTATGCGTTTCAAAAATATATCCGCGTGGAGGAAGATGGCCATTGGGAGCCGTAACCCCGGCAGGAATTGGAGCTGGCGGTCGGTTGCAGTGGGAGCCGCCGGATGGAGGGAACGGCTTTGGTCGTTCCTTTTTTTTTGGGGGAAAAGGAGGGGACGGGGGCATAACCTTACCTTACAAAGGTTGGCCCCCGCCGAAAGGAATTAAAAAAGAATTAATTCAATAAGCCCCTAAGGTCGTTTTCTGTGGAGTGTCGCGCGGTTGTTCCATGGATGGATTTGGCATTGCCGTTCGGCGTAAAAAGGAACAGCAGCGCGGAAAGGATGAGCAGCGTACCATAAAACCAGGGACGCATGCCGAACCAAGGGCTTCGGGTTCCCTGTTTTGCAGGGCGGGGGCGGATTGTTTCCCCGTTGGAAAACGCGGTGCCGTTGCGGGAGCGTAGAGAACAATTCCGAGAAGCGGTGGTCTGCGTTGCAGCGGCCATGGATTCCCTCCATGCCGGGCGATGCCGGCTCGTCTGGTGAGTGGAGCCAAAGCAATACAGCAGATGTGTGCCGACCAGGTTACCTTTTCATGGAGGTTTGGCGAATGGTGGAAAAAAGGGGGGGACCACGGAAGTGGTGTCGCTTCCGTGGCCCGATGGTCAGACCATGTATTTTAATTCGTAGCCGCAGGTGGGGTAGGCCCACACCGTGGATCGGACCTGTGAAAGCGGGATGTCGTTGCGGATGATCAGTCCAAAGAGGTTGATCATTTCCTCGGCATTATGCCCGAAGATGTGCGCACCGAGCACCCGGTCGTGTTTTTCGTCCACAAAGACCCGGCTGCGGCCGTGTCCCTCGCCAAGGCGCTTCCAGGCAAAGACTTGGGAAAGGTCGCGATGCATGACCTTGTACTCCGCGCCGCGGGCCTGCAATTGACTTTCGGATTCCCCGCAGGCTGCCAGCGGAGGGATGGTGAAGCAGACGTATGGAATGCCATTGTGGTCCACCTGGGAATGGTTGCCGTGCAGGATGTTTTCAGCGGCAGCGGCAGATTCGATGGTGGCCGTGGGGGTCAGGGCGAAGGGCGTGTCCGCGGCGTCGCCGGTGCAATAGACTTTGGGATTGGAGACGGATTGCATGAACTGGTTCACACTCACGCCGCCGGGACCGTGGGCCACGTTGGCCGCATCCAGTTGCAGCGGAGCAAGGTCGGGGACGCGCCCGGCCACATTGAATACCGCGTCCGTGTCCACGCTTTGGCCCTTGCCGAAGAGGACGCGGAACCCGTCTTTGATTTCTTTGACCTCATGGGTGGGGGCGTTCAGGCGGACATCGACACCGGCGTGCCGTGTCGCCTGGACCAGGTCGTCCACCAGGATGGGATCGAAACGCTTCAGGGGCGTGCTTCGGCAGAGTATGGTGACCTGTGCACCGGCCCGGGCCGCAATGTGGGCGAACTCAAAGGCCACGAAACCTCCGCCGATGAATACAAGTCGCTGCGGCAGACGTTCCAGTTCCAGGAAATCGTCGCTGATGTGCAGATGCTGCGAACCGGGGATGTCAAGCTGACGCGGGGTCATGCCAGGAGTGACAAGGATGTGTTCACCCTGGAGTTGTAGCGCTCCTTCCTCGCTTTGGACGGCTACGGTATTCGGTCCGGTGAAGCGCGCCAATCCGTGCAGCGTGGTGGCTCCCTGTTCGCGGTAGTGGTTTTCCGCTGCTTCGGGGATGGGATCCACAAAGAAGTTTTTGAAGATTTGCAGCTCGTTCCAATCCACGTGCAGTTCGCCCGTCACCCCGCGAGTGTGCATGTTCTGGGCGCTGGCCACTGTTTCCGCGCCTGAGAGCAAGAGTTTTTTGGGGTTGCAGCCGCGCAGCGGACAAACGCCGCCATACCCACGGGACTCCACAATGGCTACGGATTTTCCGGCCCGGGCCAGCCGGGAGGCAACTTCACCCCCGGCCGGTCCCGCACCGATGATGATGGCATCGTAGCGTTGCAAATCAGGTTCCCGCGTCATTCGTCCAACTCCTGTTCCAGCCAGGAGCGGATTTCCGGTGACAGCTCATGGATGCCTTTGAGTCCGCCGATGGACTGCAAGTACTCCGAGGCCAACGGCTCCGGGAGTTGCTTTTCGCAGAGCGTGGTGGAGCCGTATTTGTCCATGCGCATGAGCACCACCTTGGGCGCGTTCCAGGTATCCACGACAAAATAGATGGAATAGCCGTCCGAGTCCGCCACCGGAGGCCGGAGCGCATCCTTCCAGTTGTTGTTGCCCCATTCGAGGTACATGGTCACGGCGTCTTCATGGATCATGTCCCAGTTGACTTCGTTGAGCCATTGTTTGCAGGCGTTTTCACTCATGGGATTCCCCTTGTGTTCGAAGGTTTTCCATTCTTTGCAACATACGGATGATCCTCTCCTCTTGCAAGATAATGTGGAAAAAGGCGGGGGAAGAAGCAATGGTGGCGTTGATTATCCACGATGGCGGGGCGGCTTCCGAGGATTTGGCGAGAGGCGTGCAAAGCAAAATGGCGACGTATACGCGACGATGTCACTGAAGGGGAATTGGGTCCGATCAAAAAAAAGCCGCACAGAGGTCTGTGCGGCTTTGGCGGCGGCAGCGACGGCTACAGCGTGCTCAACTCCATGGCAACAACAACCCAAACCAGGGAATTGAACAACGCCGCAAGCAGGATGACCCAGTTCATGATCAAAAACAGGGTGTAGATCCACTGCGGGAAGGGGCGGTATTGCCGTCCCTGGTCCTGGGCCTGTTCTTCGCGCATGCTGTTTACAAGGGCACGTCCTTTGAAAATGAACCAGCCTGCATAGAGCACGCCGATGACCGGAAGAACGGTCAATCCACTGCCGAGCACCAGAAGTAAAAGGTATTTCAGCGCACCCGGCATCATCTTTTGAGATTGTGACATGTGTTGTCGACTCCTGCATCCATTGTTTGCGAACCTCGCCTACGTGAGAGCGGCGGCCCTGTTTTCCCTCAGCGGCCCGTAAGCCGGTAATACTGCCCCAAATCCAAGTTGCTACACAGCATGTTGCCCAACGGTTTTGGCAGGTTCCCCAGCTGTGGCGCTGTCGTCACCTTGGAGATAAGTCAATGCCTTTGGTCCGCAGTTGCCCTCCAACAAAATGCGACGGAACAACGGACGCTCCGCAAGCGGCAGACGACGAACAATCAACATGCGCCCCAGGGTGGAAAATGCCCCTGCAATGCCCCACCCAATGTAGTGGAAGATGCTGACGGTCAAGAAGCCTTCCTTGGCGGTCTCCAACGACTGGAAAAAGATAAAGGCACCTTTGCGAAAGCGGTTTACCCAGGCGGCATAGAGGGCCAGGGCCAAGCCCACGGCAAAGAAGGAGAGGACCGACGTGCCGTATTCGGTGCCGGAATGCACAATGGTATCCCAGACCTGATAGCCGCGTTGTTCCAGACTGCCTTGGGCATTCCAGGAGGTCTGCCAGACTCGTCCCAGCAGTTGGGGATGGACCATAACGGCACACGCGATGCCAAAAGCCAGGCTGCGGTAGATCAATGCAAAGTACGGGTAAATCCATTTGATGGATTTAAGAACCACAAAGCCCAAAGCAATGCCGCTGACGGTGACGCTCCAGGCAAAGAGGGCGCTTGGCCCGGTATAGTAGTCAATGAATCCTGAAGGGTCGTACCCCCAGAAATAGCCCCAGATAAGCACTGGGAATGCCGTCAGGGTAAAGACCAGCGCCATGATCATGGCAGCCCAGTCTTCCCAGTATTTCCGTACTGCATGTTCTGCCGCAAAATGCGTGCAGAGAAGGACCAACACCCCCGCAATGATCCAACCCGCACCCTGAAGATGGAAATAAGCGCCAAGAAACCCTGCAAGGAGAGTGTAAATCAAACCAAAAACAATGAAAAATGCGGTATAGACACGCATTGCCACACTGAAAACCACCCCCTCCGATCCGGAAAGAAGTGCCAGGAACTGATATGCAGCCATTACAAGAGCAATAATGCGAATCTGAAAAGGCCCGATATCAGTCCATGAAAGTCCTGTAATATTTCCCAGAGAAATCATGCAACCCCCTCATTTTGAAAAATAGCGGATACACTTTTTCAACAGCTCGGTATATAGGGAATTGTCCCGAATTCCGACTGGGAAGGTTGCCTCAACTTGGGAAGTTTCCGAGGAACGGGGTGTGAACGGCATGTGGCCTGAAACGCGGCAGGATGACGGGAGATCGCCACGTAGGTGCTGATGGCGAGGAGCACGCGAAGGGTTGTTGAGAGAATAGAGCAACCCAGGGCGGAAGGCATGAACAAGCAATCAGATCATTCGGGTGGCGAGCCAGTCGAGAACCAGTGCCGGGTTCACCGGGCTGGGACGGGCGGCCAAGGCCTGACGCGCCTTGTCCAGTGCCAGGTCGAAACGGCGGAGCTGACGCGAAGGGAGGGCGGCAAGCTCCCGTGCCAGAGGAATGTCCGTTTTTTGACTCATGGCTCCCACAAGCGCAGCCTGGAGAACCAAGAGAATGTTGTCGGCAAGTTCCACGTCGGGCTTGCCCATGGTTCGGGCATACCAGCCTTTTCCCGAGCGTTGGAAAGAGAGCATGGCCTGCGCCCATTCAAGAGCTTTTTCGTCCGGCGGCGCGGCCTCCGGCCAGGCCAGCGTCAGAACCCAGCTTCGGGAAACCAGGGTCTCGAGCAGGCGTTCCCGCTGGGGTGCGAGGAGCACGAACACGTTCCCAGGGCGAGGCTCTTCCAGGGATTTGAGCAGGGAGTTGGAGACGTCGGCGCTCAGATCGCGAACATCCGGGAATACCGTGACGCGGTATCCTTCACCCCGAGGCGGTTCACCCCAGAGGTGGCGCATGGCGCGCACAGCGGCCACGGAGAGCTGGCGCTTGCCATCCTCATAGTAGGTCTGGTCCACAAAGAGCAGGTCGTTGAAGACCTGTGACTGAATCTGACGGCAGGGGGAACAATCCCAGCAAGGCCGCTGTGCGGGATCAGAATGGGCGCAGTTGAGCAGGGCGGCATAGTGCAAGGCCAATGCCCGCCGCTCGTCGTCGGAACCACCTTCCAGCACAAGGCTTTGGGGCGGTCCCGACGGCGAATCAAAGGCGAGCGTACGCAGCAAATTGGCCACGCGCTCCTGACGGCGCACCAGAGCGAGGTATTCCGCACCGGCGCTCATGGGATTAGCCGCGGGTAAACGTCTGTGCCCGATCCGGTCCCACGGACACAATGCCCACGGGAACGCCGGAAAGTTCTTCCAACCGCGTAAGATAGGCTTTGGCCGTTTCAGGCAGGTCGGCCCAGCGTGTCACGCCGGAGATGTCCTCGTCCCAGCCGGGCATGGACTCGTATACCGGGGTCACATGGGCCATGCCATTTTGTTCCTGTGGAGGATATTGCAACGTTTCCCCACGGTATTGGTAGGCGGTGCAGATGCATATTTCCTTTAAGCCGGAAAGCACATCAAGTTTGGTGATGGCCAGTTCCGTGGGGGTGTTGAGCCGGACGGATTCGCGCAAGACGACCATGTCCAGCCAGCCGCACCGCCGCCGCCTGCCAGTGGTGGCACCAAACTCCCCGCCCATGTCTTGTAAGCGTTCTCCAACGGAATCAGTGAGTTCCGTTGGGAAAGGTCCACCGCCCACGCGAGTGGTGTAGGCCTTGACAATAGCGATGATCCGATCTAATTTTTTCGGTCCGCATCCCGATCCTGAGGCGGCGTTCCCTGTAACCGTATTGGAAGAGGTTACAAAGGGATACGTCCCGTGATCAATGTCCAGGTGGGTGCCTTGCGCACCCTCAAACAAGACAAAGCCCTGGGCCTCGGCCTCTTGGATCGCGCCGGAAACATCCCCGAGATAGGGCGTCATGCGCTGAGCCAGCGGAAGAACGTCCTGGAAGACCGCATCCGGGTCCAGGGGATCAACCCCGTACAAATGCTTGAACAAAATATTCTTTTCGCACAAGGCACGTTCGATTTTCGCACGCAGAAGCTCGGGATCGGCCAAGTCTCCGGCGCGGATGCCGCAACGATGCATCTTGTCTTCGTAGCAGGGACCGATGCCTCGGCCTGTGGTGCCGATTTTGCCCTTGTCGTCCAGGGCGGATTCGCGGCAACTGTCCATGAGCCGATGGTACGGCATGATGAGATGGGTCTTTTTGCTGACCATCAACCGCTCGGGCGAGGCATCGACGCCTTTTTTGCCGAGCACGTCCACTTCTTTCAGAAATACTTCCGGATCAAGCACAACGCCGTTACCAATGAGGCAGGCTTTGCCCTGATGCAAGATGCCGGAGGGAATGAGGTGCAGGATACACTTTTCACCGCCGACCACCAGTGTGTG
Organism: Paucidesulfovibrio gracilis DSM 16080; assembly: GCF_900167125.1. Lineage (NCBI taxonomy): Bacteria > Pseudomonadati > Thermodesulfobacteriota > Desulfovibrionia > Desulfovibrionales > Desulfovibrionaceae > Paucidesulfovibrio > Paucidesulfovibrio gracilis. Next base: position 22,790 of record NZ_FUYC01000022.1, on the reverse strand, counting down.
TCCGGCGTTGTTGCCGCCTTGAAAACGGACGATGGCAGCGGATTTCTCCGCCAGCATATCCACGATCTTTCCCTTTCCTTCGTCCCCCCACTGGGAGCCGAATACCACGACGTTGGCCATTGCTGTCTCCTTGAGAAAAACGTAAACGCCGCTCCGCCGGAATTGCGGACAAACGGCCTTATTGCCTAAAATAAGGAATCCACGCATGTCAACCGAGACCGGCGCAAAATCCCCCGCACAGGCGAATTTCCGCCCCGGCCTTTCCGGAGCTGCGGCCGCTGCGCTGTTCCTATTGTTGTTCTCCGGGGCGATCTGGCTTTTTTTTGCCACGCACCCCCGGCCTATTTCCGTGCTCAGAGTGGCCGCTCCGGACCAGGAACGGGTTTTTTCCACGATTTCTCCGTATGGTCCCGGACTGGAACGCGAACTCGTGGAAGAGTTTTGTGAGCGCTACGGATACCGCCTCCAATGGGTTCGTACACAAACCCTCAAACAGGGCTGGGACATGCTGGCACGCGGCGAGGTGCATGTGTTCCTTAGCACGGGATTTGCGCCGGAACGCGTCCCGCCGGAGCTTTCGGTCATGTCCGGTCCGGCGTACGAAACCCACTTGCCCGTGCTTCTCAGTGCCTCCCGCCGTCCGAGTCGGCACGATCCGGCTTCCTTGTGCGGCGGCAATGTGATCCGCCAGGATATTCCGCATCTCTCCAGCGTGTTGGGCCGGACCACCAAAGGCGAGGATTGCGCGCCGGTGGCCAGCCGCCTTGTGGGGGCCGATGTGCAGACCGCGTTACGCCGGGTTGCGGCGGACGGCGGACATACCATGGCCCTGGTGGAAAACGGTTCGTTTCTTCCGCTACGTCCTTTTCATCACCGGGTCAGGCCTGCATTCCATTTGGACGGGTCCGTTGATTACCGCTGGTACTGGCGAACGGACGTACCCAAGTTGACAGACCGGCTTACCGCTTTTTTTCAGCGTATCCAACGCAGCGACCATCTGGCTGAACTGCAGGAACGCTACTACGGCTTTTTCCCCGAAGAAGGCGCCTATGGTCAGCTTTGGCTCTTGCGCAATACCGTGCGGACCAAGCTGCCGCTCTACCGGCGTTTCATCCTCGACGCTGCAAAACAGTATGACCTGGACCCGTTGCTCGTGGTGGCGGTCATTTTTCAGGAATCCGCCTTCAACCCGGACGCGGTCAGCTATACCGGCGTAAGGGGGTTGATGCAATTGACGCAACAGACCGCCAACGCCCTGGGTGCCTCGGACCGCACCGATCCCGCCCAGAGCATTTACTACGGGACCAAATATCTTCGGTTGCTCTGGGATGAGCTGGAACACCTGGAGCTAACAACCTGGGACCGTTGGGCGTACGCCCTGGCCGCCTATAATCAGGGCATCGGACACATTTTCGACGCCATGTTCCTGGCCAAGCGGATGGGGAAAAATCCCCGTTCCTGGCGGGAGCTGAAAGGAGTGCTGCCGCTTCTGGCTGAGGAGGAATGGCACCGGCGAACCATATTCGGCTATAGCCGTGGATGGGAAGGCGTGGAATATGTGGATCGAATCAGGTTCTATTATTATGTACTCAAGGGGTTGTCATTTTTGCCTGGGTTTGAACTCCAGCAGCTTGCCCCGCTTCGACCCGACGTCGGATCCGTCGGACTCCGATTCCCCGGCATCGAGATTGAGCTGCCCGGCCTCACCGGATAATTCCTCAAAACCGGTGCGTTCCATCCCCTCGGGAATGGTCAGGTCCGCAATCCGCATGCCCGGGCCGGCCGGTGCCTTCGCCGTATGGGACATATGATGGTTGAAAAGTTGATTCTTCATGCGCACACCCTGCACAATGGAAAGCGCCACCACCGCGTCCTCCCAGCGTGCTGTCGGCTCGAAATGGGCTACGCGTTCCGCGAGTTGTTCCCACAGGCTCATGAGTGAGGCCTCATCATACGCTCTGATCTGGCGGGCTATCTTTAATACAGCATTTTCCAAGGACATGTTTATCACCTCGTGTTCCTGATGTACGGCAGTATCCCATATTCCATTCAGCCGGTCCAGGCAACGGCCGATTGCCCCCCTGCCGGGCATGTGCTATGAACCCCTCTTCACGAAAGAGAGCGAGGAGCAAAAAGCCATGAGTAATCTCAAGGACATGTATAAAACCCTGCAACAGGATCCTTTTCCCCGGGAAATGACCTTGCGCCTGGGTGACAAGGAGTTGGTCTTCCGCAAGCGGACCTGGGAGATCGACGGAGAGACCAAGGGACTGCGGTACGGAGAAAATCCAGATCAGCCTGCGGCCCTGTACGAACCGGTGTCCGGCGAACTGGACGCGGACGGTGTTGCCCTGCGCGGACCGGGGAAGGGGCTGGTCTCCGCTATCAGCGAGGAGCATATGCTCCAGGCGGGAAAGCATCCCGGCAAGATCAATCTTACGGACGTGGATAACGGGTTGAATATCCTCCAATACCTGGAGGCCAAGCCTGCGGCCGTGATTCTCAAGCACAACAACCCCTGCGGCGCGGCCTGGAGCGACGACGGTATTGCCACGGCATTGCGCCGGGCCTTTGACGCGGACCGCATCGCCGCCTTTGGCGGTGCCATTGTGCTGAACCGCCCTGTGGATATGGACTGCGCCCAGGTCATCAATTCCGCTTATTTCGAAGTGGTTGCCGCGCCGGACTTTGCGCCGGACGCGCTGGACGAGTTGAAGAAACGGAAGAACCTGCGCATCATCAAATTGCCGGGCATCAACGATTTATCCATGCTGGGAGCCGAGCCGTTCCTGGATGTGAAGAGCCTGGTGGATGGCGGCGTCATCGTTCAATTTTCCTTCCGCAACCGCATCCGCACGGTGGAGGACTTCCTCCCGGCCAAGGCGGAAAAGGACGGCGCGAGTTTCATTGCCCGTGGACCGGAAAAAGCCGAGGCCGAAGATTTGCTTTTTGCCTGGGCCGTGGAATCGGGAGTGACATCCAACTCTGTTCTTTTCGTCAAGGACGGCGCCACCGTTGCCATCGGCACCGGTGAACAGGATCGTGTGGGGTGCGTCCAGCTTGCCGTAAGCAAGGCGTACACCAAGTATGCGGACCTGCTGGCTTTTGACGAACTGGGCAAGAGCCTTTTCGAGGTGCAGCTCGCCGCTCGCGAGGATGACGCCATGGCGGATGCGTTGGCCGACATCCAGCGGCGTACTGCCGAGGCCAAAGGTGGAATTCAGGGATCCGTAGCGGTTTCCGATGGGTTCTTCCCCTTCCGCGACGGCGTGGATCTGTGCATCGAGCAGGGCGTCTCCGCCATTGCCCAGCCCGGCGGCTCCATCCGCGATCATGAGATCATTCAGGCCGTGAACGAAGCTACCCCCCAAGTGGCCATGGTCTTCACGGGCCAGCGCTCCTTCAAGCATTAACAATACGCCGGGGAGTTTCTTGCTCCCCGGTTTTTCCAACCGCAACATTCGGATTCGACCATGGTCAAACTTCGTCCCGAAACCTTTCCCGGCCCCGGCTGCGTTGTGGAATTCATGCAGGGCAATCAGCCGCAACTGGCTTGGGTGCAGGAAGAAAACTCGGGGAAACTACGCGCGCTCACCGTGAACAAGCGGGAAGTCAAGCTGGCATGCGCCCGCCTGCTCCCCTGGATTGGGCCGCAGAACAATCCGGATGCCAGTCGACAGGAAATTCTGGAGCAGCTTGAGAAGCACCACCAGCGTCGTGGAAGCATTCAGGCGGGTCTGGACGTCATGGAAGTCTGGGAGCTTGCCCAGGGAGAACTGGAAGAAGCCCCGCTGAAATGGTTCGCGGATCTGGTGTTTGACGATCCCAGCCCGGACGAAATGGCGGCGTTGGGCCGTGCTCTGCTGGCGGCAAAAACGCATTTCAAATTTCGTCCACCCATGTTTGAAATCCATCCGGCGGACAAGGTGGACCAGCGGCTTCGGCAAGAAGCCGAGGAACGTGTTCGCGACCGGATTACCGCAGTGGGCCAGGAGCTGTTCAAGTCGCTCTGGACGGCGCAGCGCGAGCCTTCCGGATTAGAGTTGCCCGAGGAAGTGGCCGAAGGATTGCGGGCGCTGCTGTTGGATCAGATTTCCGGCACCGCAGACGAAAAGGCCGATAAATTGTGGGCCGGACTGCGCAAGGGCTTGCCCGAACATCCGCATCAGGCTTTGGTGCTGGCCCGTGCCTGGGGGATTGTGGAACCGCACCATAATCATCTGCTGGATGAGGCCGGATACACCATGGATGATTCCTGGAGTGCGGCCTTGGCGGACGAGGTGCGCGAGCTGCGGGAAACCGTTGCCGTGCATGCAGCCACACCTTTGGATACGCCCTTTGTAAGTATAGATTCAGCCACCACGCGGGACATTGATGACGCCTTTTTTGTGGAGCGGCAGGGAGAAGGCTATCGCCTGAGCCTGGCCTTGGCCCGTCCCTTGGGATGGCGGTTTGGTTCGGCTTTGGATCGGGCCGTGGCTCAGCGGGCAACCAGTCTGTATCTGCCGGAAGGCACCGGACACATGCTACCCCATTGTTTGGGCCTGGACGCCTTCAGCCTCATGGCCGGGCAAACCCGACCCGCATTGGTGACCGAATTTCTCTTCGGTCCGGGCGGAGCCTTGCTTTCGGTCACGCCGAGCCTGGAGTGGGTCCGGGTGGCCGCGAATACGCCGTATGAAGTGGCGGAAGAAGCGTTGGACAACCATGCGGATCCCATGCTTGAAACAGCGCTGGAATTGGCCAAGCTGTTGTTCAAACAGCGACTCAAAGCCGGGGCTTCGATCATCAAGCGGCCCGATCCGGAGGTGACGCTTTCGGGCGACGGGGTGGATGTCCGGGTGGAAGTGGAGGTGAAGCAGCCCACGTTGAAATCCTCGCTCACGGTGAGTGAATTCATGATTCTTGCCAACAGCGCCTTGGCCGATTGGGCAGCCCGCCACCATGTGCCCCTGCTGCACCGGACGCAGAATATTGCCCTGCCGTCCGAGGCACAGGGAATTTTTTCCGCTCCCGAGGATATTTTTCGTGCGGTCAAGTACATGGCTCCTCCCTTGCTGGAAGCGCACCCCAAACGGCACGCGGCCCTGGCCGTGGACGCCTACGCGCCCATCACCTCGCCCATCCGCCGCTATACGGATTTGATCAATTCCGCGCAGGTGGCCGGATATCTGGACAACGCAACTCCTCCGTTCAGTCAGGAGGGCTTAGAAGCGCTGCTTCCCGGGTTAAGTTCCCGAATCGGGCAGGTTTCCCAGATTCAGCGGTTCCGGCCGCGCTATTGGAAGCTGCTGTACCTGGCCCAGAATCGAAAACAACGGCATTCGGCTGTGTTGGTGGAGGAAAACGGACCGTATCCCAGCTTGGCCATGCCCAAACTGCAAATGAATGTTCGCGCCCCGCGTGCCTTGCTGGGGGATAAATTGTATCCCGGGCAACGGTTTCAGCTTAAATTCGGGCGTGTCGATCCGCTGACCAATACAATCAAAATCGCCGAGGCGCTTGAGGAATAGGACGGCTGTCCTGCCTTGAGCCGATGACACAAAGGAGCCACCATGCACTGGATATTCTGGCCCATTGCTTCCTATCTTCTGGGAGGCGTTCCTTTTGGATTACTACTGGCCAAACTTAAGGGTGTGGACATCCGCACCCAAGGCAGCGGCAACACCGGAGCCACCAATGTGGCCCGCACCTGCGGCCTGCCGCTCGGCCTGACGGCCCTGGCCTTTGATCTGCTCAAGGGCTTGGTGCCTGTATACATAGCCACAGGCATGAGCGACCATTGGCTTTTTTTGAGCCTGAGCACTCTGGCCCCGATTCTCGGCCATGTGTATTCCCCGTTTCTCGGCTTCAGGGGGGGCAAGGCGGTGGCCACCACCATTGGTGCCTTTCTGGGGCTGGCCTTCCTGCCCACCCTGGTGTGCGTTGTCATTTGCATCGTGGGTATTTTTGCCTCGGGCTACGTTTCCATGGGGTCGCTTCTTTTTGGCGCGGCGTTACCCGTGGCCATGCTTGTTTCCGGTCGCATGGAGCTGGCCCCGGTGGCTCTGGTCGTGACGCTGCTTCTGTATTGGCGTCATCGTGAAAACATCGCCCGCCTGGCCCGCGGACAGGAGAATCCCTGGCGGCGCAAAGTTACGTAATTATCATCTTTTCTTGAGAAAAAAACAGCCCGGATGCGTATCGCGCCCGGGCTGTTTTCGTTCGTGTCGGTTGACGGCGACAATCTTTTTCAAAGCTTGATTCTTTGTGGTTGAGCGGCCATTATACTTAGATATCCCATCTTATTCCCAGGAGAGTCCATGTCCTCGCCCCGCCGGTATGCCGTGTATTCGATTCTTGCTTCCCTTGTGACCCTGGCTCTGAAGTTCGGTGCCTGGCACATGACCGGCTCTGTGGGGTTGCTTTCCGACGCCACCGAAGGACTCGTCAATTTGACCGCTGGTGTTTTGGCGCTCACGGCTCTGACGATTGCTCTGCGTCCGGCGGACAAGGCGCATGCTTACGGACATGGTAAGGCCGAATATTTTTCCGCTGCCGCCGAGGGGCTGCTTATTTTGGCCGCTGCCGGCGGTATCATCTACGCGGCGGTGGATCGTTTCCTGCATCCGCAGGAACTTACGGGCTTGGGTTGGGGGCTTTTGGTGGCCTTGGTGGCGGGCGGTGTGAATTGGGCAACGGCCCACGCCATGCTTAAAGCGGCGTATCGTTTTGATTCCATTACCCTGGAAGCGGACGCCAAGCATTTATTGACGGATGTCTGGACATCGGCAGGACTTGTGGCGGGGCTGGCTGTTTTGCTCGTTGCGCCTTCTTCGTGGCACATTCTGGATCCCATCATTGCCTGTATTATGGCCGTGAATATCGTGGTCACGGGGTTGGGGCTGTTGCGCCGCTCCATCGGCGGCCTGATGGATGCGGCGTTGCCCGACCATGAAGTGGATGCCATTATCCGCATTATTCAGGATGAGGCGGGGAAGGAAACTCCTTTTCATGGTCTGCGGACGCGCAAGGCAGGCAACCGTCGATTCGTGGATTTCCATTTGCTTCTGCCCGGGACCACCAGTGTAAAGCGCAGTCACGACCTTACGGATCGTATCGAAAACCGTATTTACGGCGAATTGTCCAACTGTCATGTGACGATTCATGTGGAGCCGCTGGAGGATCACCGATCCTGGGACGGTCCCCAGGTCGGTGGGCTTTGCTCACGCAAGAATGGTTGACCACAGGGGAACGAGACAGCGCTCGGCAAGGATGCGGGGTTATCTGCCCGACGATGAAACGAGTTTCAAGCGCGGACATAGTGAGCGCTTCGGGTAATAGACCTGTATTTCCGGCGGGACGGGTTGCGCGTGCGGCAGCATGGACTTCAGATAGGCATGCAACCCGCTTTTCAGGGCATTCTGTGGTTCGTCAAGTCGTGTACAAAACACTTCCCCCCAGTTTGTGGTGTACACGGCCGTCAAATCCAGGAGTTTGTCACTCTCGGGAGGCGCCGTGAGGTTGGCCACGAGAAGCGCTCGGGTGATCCGTTCCTGTCGGAGGAAGGTATCCGGGTCGATATTGAATGTTGTTGACGTGATGAGCGATCTGTCGAGTTTGTTCAGGATATTGCGTACATCCGGAGTGGAAAGCGGCGCGATGTTTTGATCGGCATGTAGCAAGGCGTCGGGGGTATAGAGCTTATTGAACACCATCCAGGCAAACATGCGGATGGGCAATGGGGAGCGGGCCAGGATTTCGTATTGTTCCGCGTGGGCCCGACCTTTTTTTCCTGCCTTGCCCGCAATGGTCCATGTGGTTGGCTTGCCGGGATTTTTTTGTGCGGAGAGGTGTAACTCGGCAAAATGTCGCTGCGGAATGCCGAGAATGGGAACGCGTTGGATTTTATTTTTTTTCGAAGCGTAGTTTACGGCAATGCGTCGTCCGAGCCGGGTGAGGTCGGCCGGATCGATGGCGGCTTTGGCCCGGGCTTGCGGGGTGTTGCGGATGCGGGTGTAGCTGCTGATCATGTGGCGGCTGATATCGTTTCCGAAACGCAGAGCCTGGGCAAAGGACACGGGGGCCGGGGCGCTGACCTGGGAAAAAGTGGACGCCTTGGAAAAAAGTTTCAACAGATGCGCATGCTCATGCTCGACGGGAATGCTGGAAAGCCGGGGCCATGTCTGCATTTCCGTTTTGAGGCGCAGGGCGCGCGGTACCAGCTGCATGGCTTCGGCATTGTCGAGCGCTCGGTAATGATTGCACACGGTACGGGCCATGGCCGTGTAAGGATCCGCCGGAGCGGCTTCATGTCCGCGCAGGATGTCGCGTTTGATGCGGTCGCAAAGAAGGGGGCGCGTTGGCCCTTCGTGGGCGTATTGCTCCAAGAGACCGAGTTTGAGTATGGACTTGAATGGGCTGTCGATGCCTTTGACGATCTGCCAGAGGGCGGCGCCGAGGAACTCACTGGCCGGGACAGGTGCGGCATGCCCGTTGTCCATGAAGCGTCGGGGTTGTGCCAAGGGGTCACTTTGGGCCATGTTCAGCCAGGCACCGTAATGCGTTGCGGAACATTCCGGAGGTGTGAGCCACCACCCCGGAATCTTTCCGGCCAGAATCACGCAGGTGCGGTAATACTCCTCCTTGAGCATGAGTGCCTGAGCGGTGCCGGAGCTTTCCTTGTCGCTGAATCCGAAATTGTTCTGTTTAACGTCTTCCTGGCGCATGAGAAAGAAATGCGCTTCCACCCCGAATGTCTCTTCGGCCCAACGGGATAAGGCATCCAGCTTGTTGCGCAGTCCCTCGACGGCTTTGGGAGGGGCGCTGTCGGCATCGTAGCAGACCCAGAAGTCCGCGTCCGAGTGACGTGTTTGCGCCACGGTCCCCACACTGCCTATGGTGGAGAGGGAGGCGATGATCAGAGGCGATCCTTGGGGAGGTGTTGCCGAGCTGCTGGGGAACCATTGCTTTACCAGGTCCAGCGTGGTGGGATCCGGTGTGTAGCCGGCGATTCGGCAAACAGGCACTCCCTGCAAGCCCTGAGCCTCTTCGAACACCGTGGAGGAAATCAGAAAGGGGACGATCGTGAGGAAAGGAGTGTCCTGCGCCGTTTGTTGCGCAAGGCGGATGCGGCGTTGGTTGTTTCGCCGCATTTTGGTTTCCTGGATGCGGATGCTGCGAAGTCGGCACCATACGATTGTGGGTTTCGGAGCCACTGAGGCGAACGTTGCGTTTGGTGGCGCGGCGCTGGTGCGCAAGGCCTTGACACAGAACTGTTCGGCCAAAATGCTTTGTTGCCGGATTTCATCCATATCCACGGACGGCAGCCCTGTGGCGGCACCGAATACCCGCGAGTTCTGGACGGTACAGTGCTGCATTTCGCAGCTTTGGCTTTCGATTTCGTGAAAAATGGTGTGCCGGAGCGAGGAGTACAGCCAGGTTGTTCCGGCAAATGTCGTCTGGTGCCAGACCGTACCCGTTACCCAGAGACAGCGCATGAGCACGGAGAGCAGTTCGCAATGCTGGAAGCGGCAGCGTGTAAGTGTGCACCCGCGGAATCGGAACAGGCGGAATGCGCAGGTATCCCAGAGCACCGAGCCAAGGACTGAATACTCAATGGCGCAGCTTTCCAGCTCACAGTTTGTGAACATGCTGTCAGTAAAATCGCATCGGATTAATTGGCAGTCTTGCAGCCGGGTTTCATGCAGCCGGGTGTTGCGAAAACAGCAGTTCGTAAACGTGCAGCCCGTGAAATCCGCCTCAAGCAGCGTGGAGTCGGAAAAATCGACCCCGAAAAATGTGGTTCCAACGAACTGGACCTGGTGAAAATGGGATTCGTGGATATCCAAATTGGAAATGGTCCGTCCCTGGAATGCGCTGTTGTGCAAAACGCTCTGCGGACGTTGATGGTCCCGCGGGTTCGGGGTGTTTTCGAGCAGTTCCCCAAGCGAGGATTGTTTTTTGCGGAACAGTCGTTTCAGTGCGTTGCCGTTGGCCTGACACGGGCGTGCAGCGGGCGGTTGCGGGGTTTGGAGTTTCAGGGAATCAAGCCGTTGTTCTCGGACCCTGCTTGCCGCGGCGGCGTGAGCCGTGAGGCTTTCCGTGCCGAACAGGGCAGGTTCCGTGGCCAGCCGTTCGGTGAAGCCGGGTTGCAGTTCCGTGATGCATTGCATCATGGTGGCGCAGGCTTGTTGGCGCTGGCCCGGTGGCAGCGGCTTGAGAAAGGCATGCGCGTCCGGAGCGGTCAACGTGGGAACCAGGTTGGGCAGGGCGTGGGCCAATTGGGGTGATTTGGCGCAAAGGGACTCCACCAGCTCCCCGACACAAGGGGAGCCAAGACGGTCCAACCCGACGATGGCGGTCGGGATGAGTTTTAAAATGCCGGAGGAACGGGCCAGAAGCTCCAGAGCCTGAAGCGAGGTCGCGTCGTCGGGAGAGAGTGTCCCGGCCAGCCGCCGGATGGCTTCGGGAGAGGCAAGTCTTGGGTGTTTGACGCAGCGCAGAAGCAGCTGTTTGGCCGTATCGGCCAGCCGCAGGGCATGGACGCATCGGCAGGACCGCAGCATAGCGCTGGAAGACGTCAGCGCGTTTTGCAGCAACGCGGATGAGAATGCGGTGGTGCACAGTTTTGCTTGCAGCACCGAGGAAATCCGTTCGCCGTCGAGATTGAGTTCCAGGGCAAAGGTCTGAAGCTCCGCGTCGGAAATGTCGGAACACTGATTTGCCAGGGAGTCCATCCAGGAAACCAAGGCCTTGTCCAATTCATGCCGAACCGGAAGCAGGGCGTGAAGCAATCCGGGCAGACAATGGCTGGGCAGAGAATCCAAAAGACTGGTGCAAACCGAAGGGTTTACGTTCCCCCGAACCAGAAGCCTCCCCGTCATGTGCCAGCCGCTGGGACCAAGGCGAAGCAAACCGGAGAGGGTGGCATTGAGCATGGCGCTGCTCCGGCGGGCGAGGGCCAGATTGTGCAAGTGCACCACTGTATCGTCCAAAGCGGCCCGAAGCTCCAGGGAAACAGCGTGTTGACCGCTTTGCAGCATTTGCTGGCGAGCTTTCACCAAAGGGGATAACAACGCGGCAAGGTCCGTATCTTCCATTGGTCTGGGAGGATACAGGTGGGTGCCGAGTGTTTCGGCCAGTTGGTGAAAATCGGGCGTGGGCGCCATGTATGTTCCAGTATTCACGGAGAGTGGAAGGGAGCCGATGCCAAGGCGCACGGCGAAAGACCCTGGCCGGGCGGAGCGCAAGCCGCTCCTATGCTCCAAACTGTGAGGGATATTTGCAGGCTTTGTCCGTTGAAGTCAAATCGAGTTACAAAGCAGAATCGCCACATTTGGCTGGGGAGACCATGGAATCCGGGCGTATGTTGCCCCGGAATGGACAGTTGGACACCGGTCAAGTCCAAATTGCGGCACAAAAAAGCGTTGTTTCCTTGAAACGTGGAGTTGGGAAAGACCATCGCACGGTATGCGTGAACGAATTTTCGACCGCAGTCGAGCCTTACGCCGGCTTTCGGGCAAGTGCGGCCAATGCTGCAACGCAGTGCCGACTACAGGCCGTCCTTTGCCGCAACAGTTCCGAGCGGTTCAGGATTCGTCGGACAGCTGCGAACAGCGGATGGGATCGGCGCAGCGCCAGAGCAGACGGCGTTCCTTGATGTCAAAGTGGGGTGTGACATTGTGAACATTGCCGCACAGTTCGCAAGCGTGTTCCTGCCCGGCTTCAAAGAAGTTGATCCGCCGCAGTTCATCGCTGAATTGTCGGACAATGGGAAACATGGGATGGTTCGCATGCCGCTTTTCGTCGCGGCTCTTGAGTCGGCCATCCTTGTTTACGTTCACGTTGATGGTGCGGACCTTGGAAAGAACGCCTTCCTTTTTGTTCATGACGAACTTGACCGGCTCCGTCCACTTGCAAACGATTCGCTTGTTGTTCGGGTTGTAGTGACATGTCATTGTCATATCCTCCGTTGAAGGTGTCCGCTGTGGCATCGGCCGTATTCGGAGCACGCGGAAATCGGCGCGCACTTCCCGATCAGGACCGGCGGACCGGTCCTGTTCGAGAGGGTACGGTTGAAGGGGGAATGGGGAATGCTAGATGGCGTAATCCACGACGCGACGTTCACTGACCACTTGCTTGATGAAGTCCACGCATTCCAGGTGGGCCGGATGCGTTGCGTAGGTGCTCAGGTCATCCATGTTGTCGAACTCTGAAAAGAGCAGTACATCACATTCGGGAACGGATTCTCGGATGTCATGGCTGACTTCAATGCTACGCAACACGGGAATCACACCCTGCAATGCTTCAAGCATCTGCTTCATCTTCGCAGCATTTTCATCCGCGGAGTTCCCAAGCGCCTCAGGCTTAAGCTTCCACATCACGATGTGCTTGATCACGACACTTTCCCTCTCTTATATTTATTCATAACTACAATAGTCGATACGTCAATCACTTTTTGACTACATCGTATCGAAAATAACAGCCCGCTCCACATCCGCGGCACTGGCGGTACCGGTCATCACCATGGCTTGCGTGAGCTGTGCCTTGAGTGTTTCCAGATACTTGACGACGCCCTCACGTCCGCCGCCAACCGTGGCGATGGAAAATGGGCGGCCGATCATCACGGCATCCGCACCAAGCGCCAAAAGTTTGAGGATGTCCGCACCGGAGCGGACGCCGCCGTCCGCAAGAACAACGGCGCGGCCTTGCACGGCGCTGGAGACCGCTGGGAGGACTTCGGCCACGCCCGGCGTATGATCCAGGACGCGACCGCCGTGGTTGGAAACAACAATGGCATCGGCGCCGCAGTCCACGGCCAGGCGTGCCTCATCCGGAGTCATCACTCCTTTGAGGATGAACTTCATGTCCGTGTGGCCGATAATTTCCTTCAGCTGTTTTGGCGTCTTGGGAGCCACGGGACGGCCCATAAGCCGCAAGGTGATCAGCCCTGCCGCATCAATGTCCATGCCCATGATTCGGGCACCGGTTTCGGCCGCGAGGTCGATCTTGCGGAACAGTTCGTCGTCTTCCCAAGGTTTGATAAAGGGGATGCCCCGGCCACTCACGGCCCGAATAGCGTCAAAGCCGCCCTGGTGGATGAAGTCGGGTACCCCATCTCCGGTACAGCCCATGATCCCGGCATCGTCACAGCCCTGGAGCTTGGCCATGATGTATTCTTCTTCGGGCATGGCGTCGGCCATGTTGAAGGATACGCCGCCGATGGGCGCGGCCAGGACCGGAATGTCGAGATGTTCTCCCAAAATTTGTACGGACGTATCCGGCTGGGCCACATCATGAATCAGGCGCATGTTCAGCCGATAGCGGGCCAGCGCTTCGATGTTGGCCCGGAACGAGGCGCCGGTGCCGAGTCCACCCATGCCAGGTACCTCGCCGGAACAGGCTCGCCCGTCACAGACCGGGCAAACACGGCAGGTTCCCTGAAAACGTTCCTTGGCGGTTTTGCGGATTTCTTTCATGGCGTGCTCTCCTTGGCTTGGCTTCCCCGCCCCGATGCGTCGGACCACCGGAGTGGCCCGACGTGTGGGATAGGGAAGCGTTAACTACTTTTTACGCTGTTCAGCCACGGCCTCGGCAATGTGCCGGACCTTGATGGAGGAGCCACGGCGTTCGGCTCCGCCGCGCAACTGCATAATGCAGCCGGGGCAGTCCGTAAGCAGCTCCTCGGCACCGGTGGCTTCGGCGTCGGCCAGCTTCTTGTTCAGCAGCTCGGCGGACAACTCCGGGAACTTCATGGAGAAGGTTCCACCAAACCCACAACAGACTTCTTCCTCGTTGCAAGGCTCGTAGTCAAGACCGGCGGAGCGCATCAGGTCGCGGGGAGCGTCTTTGACGCCCAGGCCGCGGCAAAGGTGGCAGGGAGCATGATAGGTGACCTTGCGGCCCTTATCCTGAAACTCCTTGGGTTCCACTTGGAGTACATCGCTCATGAACGAGCTGTAATCGATGACCTTTTCGGCAAAAGCCTTGGCCCGTGGCTCCCAGACATGATCACCGGCCAGCAGCTTGACATAGCCGTGCTTCAGATGGGAGGCGCAGGATGCGCAGGAGCAGATCACATATTCCACGTCGCTCTGTTCAAAGGCGCGGATGTTCTGCCGGGCCACGTCGCGCGCGGCTTTGGTCTCGCCCATCATCTGGGCGGGCAGACCGCAACAGGATTGCTCCATGGGGAAGTCCACGGCAACGCCGTGTCCCTCAAAGGACTGGAGCGTGGCGGTGAGCTGATCCGGGTAGACGAAGTCCTGCACGCAGCCGGAGAACAAGGCCACCTTGTGTTTGGGAGCGGAGACGTGGGGTTTGACTTCAAGCCAGCGGTCCCGGAAGGCCTTGTCCGCAATGGCGGGCAGGGCGCGGAAGTTTTGCTCCTTGGCAAAGACCATGGGCAGATGACGCAGGAAGCCGTTCTTTTCCTTTACAGGAGCCTGCGCCCAGCGGGCGGTTTTCAGCAGGCGATGGAACAGCTTGCGGTTGGAGAGCACCTTGCCCAGCAGCACGGACTTCATGGGGTGGCCTTCCTCGTCCTGGATACGGGCGTGGATTTCCTTGATCAGGCGCGGCAGATCAATGCCCCCGGCGCAGATATCCGCACAGGCGCCGCAGTTGATGCAGTTCTGCACCAGGTTGCGGGCCTTGTCGCGGCCGTGGAAGAAGTAAGTCAGAATCAGGCCGATGGCACCGATGTAGATGTGACCCATCTTGTGGCCGCCCACCAGACGGTACACCGGGCAAACATTGGCACAGGCACCGCAACGCACGCAGCGGAGCACTTCCTTGAAGACAGGATCCTTGGCCAGAGCCGAACGGCCATTGTCCAGGAAGACCACATGCATTTCCTTGCGGTCGTCCTCAGCGGCGAGACACTGGTTCGCGCCGGTGATCCAGGTAACGTAGGAAGTCAGCGCCTGACCCGTAGCGTTTTTGGGCAGCACCTTGAGTACACGCAGGGCGTCGTGGACCGTGGCGGTCAGCTTGTCCAGACCGGCCAGGGCCACGTGAACACGCGGCAGGGTGGTCACCAGACGGGCGTTGCCTTCGTTGGTGACGATGCCGATGCTTCCGGTTTCGGCCACGCAGAAGTTGGCCCCGGAAATACCCATGTCGGCCTCGGCGTATTTGCGCCGAAGTTCGCGGCGGGCCACCTTGACCAATTTTTCAATGTCGTTGTCCTGCTCTTTGCCCGTGACGTTGCCAAAGAGGTCGGCCACCTGGAAGCGGGAGAGGTGGATGGCGGGCATGACCATGTGGGTCGGCCCTTCGTGGCGCAGTTGGATGATCCATTCACCCAGGTCCGTTTCCGTCACCTCCAGCCCGATGTCTTCCAGATGGTGGTTGAGGAGGGTTTCCTCCGCAGTCATGGACTTGGATTTGACGATCTTTTTGCAATTGGATTGCTGAGCGATTTGACCAATAATTTTGTTCGCTTCGTCGGCATCCTTGGCAAGGTGGACATGAACGCCCGCGGCTTCGGCTTTTTCCTTGAACTCGCGGAATAGTTCGTCCATATGTTGGGCCGCATAATCCTTGCTGTCCGCGATGTCCGAGATCAGCGCTTTGACGTCCACATCTTTGAAGGCGTTGGCGCGACCGGCGCGATAGGCAACGGCAAAGGTGTCCAGGGTCTTGCGCAGGAATTCATTATCCAGGGATTCCCGAAGCTCGGTACGATAATCTTTGATGTCTTTTGCATTTTGCATGGCTAGGCCTCCAGGAGCAGGATGTGGAGTTCCAGGGGGCCGTGGACGCCGAGGGCGAGAACGCGCTCAATGTCCGCGGTACGGGACGGACCCGTGATCATGGCCGTGTAGCTGGGACCGTTGCCCAGCCGGTCGGTCAGAGCCTGTTCCATATCGTAGGAATCGCCCTTGATGGCGGATTTGGGCAACACGGCTACGTGGTGTTCGGCCACCATGGTGGCCAGCCGGACTTCCTCATCGTTGGAGTCCAGCAACAGCGTGCCGGTTTCCGCAATACCGCCCTGGCAGACAGTGAATCCGATGTCGATTCCGGCCAGATGCTTGCGCATGCCGCTTTGGATGCAGTCGAAGTCCTGGGCCGCGCACAGTTCGGCCAGTTTATCAAAGTCGGCTTGTTCCAGGTTGGGGGCGGCCACAACTTTGCGTTGCTTGGTGTCGCACATGTCCTGGGCCGGGTCGGAGACCGCCTCACCGCAGCCGGACATCATCAACTGGCAGGCTTCCTTTTTATCGCAGAGTTCCACGACAAAACGGTAGGCCTCGTCCATGGAGGCCACTTCCGTGACCTGGGCCGAAACCAGTTTGGCCTTTTCCTTGAACAGTTCAATATGGTCGCTCATGGCGTTTCCTTTCGCGTCGTTGGTTAGCCCGCAACGAGTTCACGGGTCTGACGCGCGATTTCCAGTTCTTCATTGGTGGGGATGACCCAGATCTGAACGCGGCTGTCGTCGGCATGGACAGCGCGCGGTTCTTTGACGCGGCCCGCGTTCTTTTCCTGGTCGATGCTGATGCCCAGGGCTTCCAAGCCCTGAACGCTCATGGCCCGGGCGATATCGTCGTTTTCGCCGATGCCCGCGGTGAACACGATGGCGTCCACCTTGCCCTCCAGGGCGGCCAGATAGGAACCGATGTATTTCCGGGTGCGGTAGGCCACCATGTTCAGGGCCAGTTCCGCCTTTTCGTCACCCTTTTCCACGGCGGCGTGGATGTCGCGCATGTCGTTCATGCCGCACAGCCCGAGGAGACCGGATTTTTTGTTCATGATCATGTCAATTTCGGAGAGCTTCAATCCCTTGGCCCGCTCCAGGAAGGCGTAGACCGCAGGATCAATGTCGCCGCAACGGGTACCCATGATCAATCCGGCCAGCGGAGTGAGTCCCATGGAGGTGTCCACGCACTCGCCGCCCTTGACCGCACTCATGGAGCAGCCGTTCCCCAGGTGCAGGGTGATGAGGTTGCACTCCTCGGGCTGCTTGCCCAAGAGCCTTGCCGCCTCGCCCGCAACGTATTTGTGGGAGGTTCCGTGGGCGCCGTAGCGTCGCAGCCGCAGTTCCTCGTACATTTCATACGGCATGGCGTACATGTACGCCTCGGGCGGCATGGTCTGATGGAAGGCTGTATCAAAGACCACCACCTGGGGCACATCCGGGAAGAAGCGTTTGGCCGTGCGGATTCCCGCCAGGTGAGCTGGATTGTGCAACGGAGCCATAAGGATGGTGTCCTCAATGGCCTGCTCCACTTCGTCCGTGACCACGGTGGGGGCATGGAACTTATCGCCGCCGTGGACGATGCGGTGGCCGACGGCACCGATTTCCTTCAAGTCCTTGATCACGCCCTTTTCCGGGTGGATGAGCAGGTCGATGACCAGCTTCATGCCGGTTTCATGCTCGGGAATGGGCTGTTCCAGGGTGGTCTTGCATTCGTTGTCCGTGTCCGGGAACGCTTTATAGGACACGGCCCCGGAGGGCTCGCCGATGCGTTCCACCAGCCCGGAGGCCATGACGCTTTCATCGGTCATGTCCAGCATCTGGTACTTGATGGAAGAGCTGCCGGCGTTGATAACGAGTATTTTCATAATGGTGCCTAGAGGAGTCCTTTCTCGGCCTGCGCCTGGATGGCGGTGATGGCCACGGTGTTGACGATATCGGGAACAGTGCAGCCGCGGGACAGGTCATTCACAGGTTTGTTCAGACCCTGGAGCACGGGACCAATGGCCACGGCTCCGGAGGCACGCTGCACAGCCTTATAGGTGTTGTTGCCGGTGTTGAGGTCCGGGAATACGAACACGGTTGCCTTGCCTGCCACTTCGCTGAAGGGCAGTTTCGTTTTTGCCACTTCCGCGTCAATGGCCGCGTCGTATTGAATCGGGCCTTCGATGAGCAGGTCAGGTGCCTTTTCCTTGGCCAGCCTGGTGGCTTCGATGACCTTTTCCACGTCCGCGCCCTTGCCGGACGAACCCGTGGAGTAGGAGAGCATGGCCACGCGGGGTTCCACACCGAAAATGGAAGCGGTTTCCGCGGAGCCGATGGCGATTTCCGCAAGCTGCTGGGCATTGGGATTCGGGTTCACGGCGCAGTCGCCGTAGACCAGCACCCGGTCCTTGAGGCACATCAGGAACACGCTGGACACGATGGACGCGCTCGGCTTGGTTTTGATGAATTCGAAGGCCGGACGAATGGTGGCGGCCGTAGTGGTCACGGAGCCGGACACCATGCCGTCGGCGTGGCCTTTATGGACCATCATGGTGGCGAAGTAGGTGGGATCGATGATGCGGTCCCTGGCGTCCACCTCGCGGATACCCTTATGCTGGCGCAGCTCGTAGTAGGTCTGGGCGTATTCGTCCAGAAGTTTGGACTGTTCGGGCAGGACCACGTCAGCGGAGCCGATGTCCAGACCGAGGCGCGAAGCCTGGGAGCGGATTTCATCCGGGTTGCCGAGCAGGGTGATGTCGGCCACTCCACGGCGCAGCAGGATATCGGCCGCACGCAGGATGCGGTCCCCGGAGCCTTCAGGCAGCACAATGCGCTGTTTGTTGGTCCGGGCTTTTTCCACCAGACCGTATTCGAACATCTTGGGGGTGACGCGATTGGAGCGGCGGGTCACAAGACGGTTTCGCAGCTCGTCCACATCCACATGGCGCTCAAAGGCACCCAGGGCAGTGGCAATGCGTTTGTCATCCTCGGGATCGATACGGCCGTAGAGCATGCTCAGGCGTTCCACTGTTGGGAAGGTGGACTCCTTGACGCTGAGCACGGGGACAGGCACGCCGGTCCAACCCATGATCAGTTTTTTCACGCTTTCCGATGGCTCCAGATCTCCCGTCAAAACAATGCCGGAGATGTCCGGATAGTTAGACGAGAGTCTGGAGGCCAAACTGGAAAGGATGATGTCGGAGCGGTCGCCGGGCGTGATGATCAGCCCGCCCGGTTCAAGGTATTCCAGGAAGTGGCTGATATGCATGGCCGCAATGATGTAGCTCTGGGCCAGGTTGTCCATGCCTTCTTCGCTGAAGAGGGCTTTTGCGTTCAGCCACTTGCCCACGTCGCCCACGGTGGGTTTGCCCAGGGCGTCCACTTCCGGGATGGCGTAGACGAGCAACGGCTCGTCGCAGCGAGCCACGCAGCGGATGTTCTGGGTGATTTCCCGTACGTCGGTATCCGCCTTGAGCTTGTTCACGATGCAGGCGGTCACGTCTACGCTTTTGTCTTCCAGGGCTTCCACGTTCAACTGGGCCGAGCGGGTGATGTCCCGCGGGGTCTGGCCGCCGTTGCCGTTGCAGACCAACATGGCGGGCGCGCCCAGGTTGGCGCAGATGTCCGCGTTCAGGTCAAACTCGAAAGCCGAGTCTTGTCCTTGGAAGTCCGTACCCTCGCAGAGCACGAAGTCGTATTGTGCCTCGAGCCTTTTGTATTTTTCCAGGATTTCTTCCTGGAGCTGGGCATACTGTCCGGCTCCGATCCTCTCCCGGGCCTCGCTCAGGGTGAAGCCGTAGGCGGTTTCATAGTCCTGATTGAGGTTGAAGTGGGAGAGGATCAGGCTGATGTCGTGATCCCTGCCTTCGTTCGCCTGGATGATGGGCCGGAAAAAGGCGACCTTCCGCAAGTGGCTGGAAAGCAATTGCATCAGGCCCAGCGCAATGGCGGATTTGCCGCTTCGCGGCCCGGTGGCGGTGACATACAGGTTTTTTGACATGGGCTGATTTTCCTTAGGTTGTTCGGTTACTCAGCCGAACTGATCATCTCCGCGTAGCATTCGATGACGTGTTTCACGCGTACGCCCTTGTTCCGGTGGGAGAGCATGTCCGTGAGCTGGATCATGCAGGCCGGGCAAGAGGTGGCGGCCACGTCCGCGCCCGAGGCGATGACGTTGTCGGCTTTTCTGTTTCCAATATCCTTCGACAAATCGTGATGATACACGGTGAAGCTGCCGCCGCAGCCGCAGCAGACACCGGCTTCGTTCATTTCCTTGAACTGATACCCCGGATTGGCCTTCAGCAGCGTGCGCGGCTGTGCCGTGACACCCAGGGAGTTCTTGAGGTGACAGGGGTCGTGATACGTGACCTTGGGCGCCTTGTCGGAGCCGTTTTGCATCTTCACGCCGATCACGTCCACCAGGAACTGACTGATGTCCATGGTCTTGTCGGCCATTTCCTGCAGCGTCTTCACATCCGCGTCCGAGCCTTTATACATGGTGGGCCACAGCTCCTTGATGGTGGAGGTGCAGGTGGCGCACGGGGTGATCAGGTAGTCGAACTCGGCGTTGCGGAATTTGGCCAGGTTGTGCCGGACCATTTGCTTGAAGCTTTTTTCGTCTCCACTGGAAAGGGCGGGAATGCCGCAGCAGGATTGGCCTGCGGGCATGTACACGCCAACACCGTGATGGTGCAGCGCCTTCAGTGAGGCCTTGCCCACCTCCGGATACATTTTGTCCACCACGCAACCGGGATAAAAGGCCACGCGGATGCCGCTCTTGCCTGCTGGTTCGTCCAGGGACGGAACCTGCTTGCGAAACGGTTTTTCCGCCAGCGCCTTAAAGTGGCGGTCCCCCACCACGGGCGCATTGAAACGGGCGCACGAGGAGCCGATGATCTGATCTGCGGGCTTGATGAACATGCCCTGGAATTTTCCAGCCATGCCCGTGAGCAGGTTGAACAGGCCAGGGTGCGCCAGCAGCCGCCGGAAGATGACCTTCTTGGCCGGGGAAAGGCCGAAGTAGCCGGTCATGATGGTGCGGGCCTTGAGGAAGATGTCCACGATCTTCACGCCGCTGGGACAGTTGGCCTGGCAAGTGCCGCAAAGCAGGCAGCGGTTCAGCTGCTCATTGACTCCGTTGGCGTCCTTGAGGATTTCTCCTGCCAGTCCTTCCAAAAGAGCCAGCTTGCCGCGGGTTACGTCGGCTTCCTTGCCCGTGCGCTTGAAGATGGGGCACACGGCCTGGCACATGCCGCATTTCATGCAGTTGGCGAGCTGGTCGTCCAGCTCCTTGAGCATGGTTACGAGTTCATTGATATCAGCCATGATTTCCTCCTTACCAGCCGATGATCTTGCCGGGATTGAGGATGCCCTTGGGGTCGAGCACGGACTTCATGCGGCGGGAATATTCCAGGGTGCCGCGGGTGGTCTCGTTGACCATGTACTTGGACTTGGCCATGCCGATGCCGTGTTCGCCGGACAGGGTGCCGCCCATGCCCAAAGCCTTGTCGAAGATCTCGTCGATGGCCTTTTCAACGCGTCCCCATTCGTCCTTGTCACGCTTGTCCGTGAGGATGGTGGGGTGCAGGTTGCCGTCACCAGCGTGGCCGAAGGTGCCGATGGTCAGGTCGTATTTTTTGCTGATCTGGCCGAGCACGTCGATCATGGCCGGGATTTTGGAGCGGGGTACGGTGGCATCTTCCAGGACGCAGGTGGGCTTGAGGTTGGCCAGGGCGGGCAGGGCGTCGCGTCGGGCCTGCCACACGGCGTCGCGCTGGGTGGCGTCTTCAGCAACCGTAACGGAGGCGGCCTTGTTCTGCTTGCAGATGTCCTCCACCTTGGCGGCGTCTTCTTCCACCTGTGCGGGGTGGCCGTCCACTTCAATGAGCAGCAGCGCCTCGGCATCGGTGGGAAGTCCGGCTTTGCGGAAGTTCTCCACGGTGCGGATGGTGAAATTGTCCATCAGTTCCAAGGTAGCGGGAACGATCTTGGCAGCGATAATGGCGGCCACGGTGTCAGCGGCGGCGTTCATGGACGGGAACACGGCCATCATGGATTTGGCGGCGGGAACCGGCGGCACCAGCTTGAGGGTGATGGTTTCAAATACACCGAGGGTGCCTTCGGAGGCGACCATCAGACCGGTGAGGTTGTATCCCGTGGCGCATTTGACGGTGCGGGAGCCGGATTTGATCAGTTCGCCGTTCACGTCGAAAAAGTCCACGCCCATGACGTAGTCTTTGGTCACGCCGTATTTGAGACCGCGCAGGCCGCCGGCGTTTTCCGCCACGTTTCCGCCGATGGTGGAAACGGCCATGGATCCGGGATCCGGCGGATAGAACAGACCACGGGAGGCTACCTCGGCCGCGAACTGGGCAGTGACCACACCGGGCTGCACGCGGGCGTACAAATCCTGCTCGTTGATTTCCAGGATCTGGTTCAGGGCGTTGGTCAGAATGACGGCTCCGCCGGGATGCGGAATCGTGCCGCCGGTGAGGTTGGTCCCGGCACCGCGTACCGTGATCTTGATGGCGTTTTCGTTGCAGAGGGCCACGGCTTTGCCCAGGGCTTCGGAATTGGTGGGACGCAGCACGATGGCCGGGGACTGGTTGTCGAGCACGGCCCCGTCGTAGGAGTAGGAGTAAAGGTCGGACTCCTCGGTAAACACGTTGTCCTTGCCGAGAATGGCTTCAAACTCTTTGATCAGAGCAGCATTAGCGGACATGATATTCTCCTGAAAAATGTCGGCCCGGAAACCGGGGATACCGGTCCCCGGGCCGTTGTTGCTTTATTGGGTGAGTCTACGCCTTACCATACCTAGAACAGATGGGGCACGAACACGTAGCTCAGCAGCGTGGCCACGATGCCCACCATCAGTCCGTAGAGCAGGAACGGCCACACCGTACGGCGCAGGATCGTATCTTCCTTTCCGGAGAGGCCCACAACCGCGCACACGGCCACGATGTTGTGGATGCAGATCATGTTGCCCATGGCACCACCAACGGCCTGGGCCGCCACGATGATCTGGTGCGGCAGGCTCAGGGTGGAGGCCATGCCCCACTGGAATTCAGCGAAGAGCAGGTCGGACACGGTGTTGGAACCGGTGATGAACGAGCCAAGGCCA
>NZ_FUYC01000021.1 GCF_900167125.1 Paucidesulfovibrio gracilis DSM 16080 | reverse complement strand
CGGGCGGCCTGCACGACCGGGATCTGGGCTTTGTCCGCTTCGGCTGGCGTGATTACGACACCTTCACCGGCCGCTGGACCGCGCCCGACCCCATCGGGGACAAGGGCGGCGATCCGGATTGGTATGGGTACTGCCTTGATGATCCGGTCAACGGGGTGGACCCGCTGGGGTTGGCGGCTGGAGATTGGTGGGATGTCCCTGCAAACATTGGAAAGGCCACCCATGGGGCGAGGCGATGATGGATATTCACAATAATGCTGAAGGCCGATCCGCTGCCAGTGAAAGAAGGCCTGTCGATCGGAGTAAACTTCAAAAACAGCCCAAAGGCGGATTTCAGGCTAACCCTTATAATACTGACAAATACTGGTTTCAAAAATGAAAAAAAAGATTGTACTGGCAGCCTCTTTTTTTGTTGCCCTATGGTTTGGCGGAATGCTTCATGCGTGGTTATTTACACCGGACGTCGGCGTCGTCCTTTTGAGTAACGAAAGCTCCGAGACGATAGCCTCTATTCAAGTCTCCGTATGCGGGCAACTGTTCAATTTTCCTGACGTCTCCGAACAAAAATATGTCCTTGCCCGTTATGGTGTCACTTCTGATTCTCACTATGAGATCAAGGCCCGTTTCCTGTCAGGACGCACCGTGGAAGGTGAAATTGGATATGTGACTAATGGCAACGATTTTTTCGACGTAATTGAGATCACCGATAACAAGATAATCCACGCCGAGCGTGTGTTGCCTCATTCACAGTAAGACCCAAAAGCCCAGGAGATTACTATCTCCTGGGCTTCTCAGCATCAATTGACACCTGGACGCCACGTAAAATCAACGGGTTACAGTAAAATCTGTAGCCCGTTGATTTTACGTGGCGGTTTACATGTCGATAGACGCGGAAAGGCTCCGGAATTCAGTGGTTCCGGTGCCTTCATTTTTCCATTTCATTCAATATTTCAACTAAAATAGGAGGCTACACCAAAAGCGGTGGCAGTCACGAAAGCGAACTGTTCCGTGCATGTCCACTTACCCGCACAGCACTTTGACAGGTAGGCGGTAGTTTTAAAAATTCCTGAAGCCCTAAGCGCGTCGCTGGATCAGTTTCTTTTCCTATGAAATCCTTCGATGATCCCATTGCTTCGCGCAAAACGAAACTATAAAAAAATAGCCCTATCAAAGTAGGCCTAACAGTGTCGTAAAAAGGATTCTTATTCCAACTCATCATAATTATTCTGCATAAGTACATCAAAATTTCGCCAACGAATTCTACCACCTGAATGTTTGCCTTTGGGAACCCAAACAACGCTACCCTTTGACACCCTCAAAGTGCCAATCTTCCCTTCATCGTCGCTAACTTCAAATTCAACATCTGCACGCTGCACATCCAACTTAGGCACTTTCAAGTATACTTCATGAGCCATAGGAATTCCCTTTTTTAGTTACAATGAAACATTTTGGAGCATTGACACAAGGTGGTAAAACAGCCGCAAGAACTTCTTTTGGTAGCTCTATATTTATTTATATTTAAAGATGTCAATCCAGTTGCCATTGACCGGATGAATTTGGCGACCCGGCTTCTTATGCGCATTGGGCAAACCAGGCTTTGATCTCCCTGCTGCGCGGAGCCTCGATCATGGGTTGTGATCCTACAGTCGTTCCGGGCTACACGGTGGGCGTTCTGGAGCAGCCTGTCGATGTCGTCCATGTCACAGGATAGTTCTTTATTTCATGCGTAAAAATGTTTCCTTGCTCCAGCATGCCAAGATGCCGGGACGTGGCTGTCCTGACAAAAAACCCCCGGAAGACGAGCTTCCAGGGGGTATGTCAACAGAATGTCGGCTGCGATCCATTTGATTGCGATCCCCAGGGATCGAACCGATCTGACAGATGATCCTGTCTACTTGATGGCAAAGCCGCCCACCGGGTGGCTGTACCGGGAGAATTGTCCGTTGCCGCGCACACTCTTGCACTGCGTGGGAATCTTGCCGCTGAAGGACTGCACCTCGCCGTCGGACGGAATGACCATGACCGTATAATCAGCGGGTTCGCGAATATCGTACCCGGCATCGCAGGCTTCCACGGCCAGTTCGATGACATGCGGTCCTTTTTCAGTGAAGTCCACGGAAAAGCTGCCGGAACGGTTGGTCCAGGAAGAGTTGTTCTCCTGCCAGGATTCCAGACGATCGTCGTTATACAGCGTACCCACACGATGCCCGTTCGGGGTGCGGACGTGCAACTGCACGTCATGAATCGCATAATCGCCATTGGCGTAGGTAACTTGATACGATATCGAGGTCTCCCCGCCAGCCAACGCGCAAACCGGCGTCAGTACCCCGCATACCATCCACACAACACAGAGCATCCTACAAATCGCGTTCATACCGCCTCCTCAAGCATTCCCTTGCACGCGCTACTGAGTAATTCCCACACAATGAAGTACAGGCTATTGAACATGGTGAGGTTCCGGGCATAGGCAAACCAGCCCGACGCAGCGCCCGGGGGTGCATGGAGCGACCCACCGTCAAGCAACAGCACTGTTCACCATTTTCAACACAATACATATACAGCTCTCACTCCGTACATGTACTGCAACCTTCTATGGGCATTTTACCACGCGGTCAATGCCTTGGCGGCAGGTTCGATGCCACTCGCGCAGGCCAAAGCCCGGCATCGCGCTTTGCATGCAACGCCGCCACAGGTGCACCGATTTACAACGGTGTGAACATATTTTGTGCTAGTTGACGATGTAGCGGGACTGAATCTTTCGGTAGGTTCCGTCCACGAGCATATCCCCGAGCATCAGTTCCAACAGGCGCGCCAGGTCTTCCGGACGCTCCACACCGCTGTTCGAGGCCACGGCCATATAGACAGGAGCCGTGGAAAACGTGGTCCCCACGGCCCGCACCGTGCTGGTCATGCCCATTTCTCCAAGCAAGTCGAACGTGGCCCGGGTCTGGCCCACAAAGGCGTCCACCTTGCGTTGCAGCAGCAGCCGCACGCCGTCGGGTTCCGCTGTCACGGGCAGGATCTCGGCCCCTGGTGCTGTTTGCTCCAGGCTCTCAGGTAGCGGCACACCTTGCGGCAAGGCCAGCCGCTTTCCATTCAGGGATGCCACGCCCATATACTTGAGCGGTGCTCCGCCATGGTAGAAAATATCGTACTCGCTCACCCGCAAAGGCTGACGCAGGGCATAGACGAGCGTGGACGTCATTTCCGGCAGTTTGTGCAACGCCACAACGCCATGCGCGTCCCCCCTTTGCAGCACTTCGGGAATCTTGGCCTGCGGCAAAAACCGGATATTCACGTCCATACCCATGCGCCGCGCCAGCTCCAAAAACACCTCGCAGTCGATCCCGCGGGGCTGACCGTTGTTGTCGAACGAGTACGGAGCATAGCCGGCTCTGGCCAGAAACGTGAGGGGTTCGGCCCGGGCCGGAACAGCAAGCACCACAAGCAAAAGTGCCAGCCAGCCGCAACGCCTTGCAAGGAGAGGAAACCGGGTTCGCGTGGTCTCGGCATGTTGTGGATAGGCGTACATGGTCCCCCTCTCTGCCGCGGACGGCGTTGGTGTGTATTGCGACGAAACAGCTGTTTTGCAAAACGGGCCGCCCGGTGGCAACTTGCAGTGGACCGCTTTTCCCGCAGAGCAGACGCATTCGGCGTTGCAATTGTTCACGCCCTGCGTTCCTGATTTTTTCGAACAACCTGCGGTCACGTTTTTAGCGGTTACTCTTTCGTCCTTTCAGGTGTAGCGTTTCGTTGTTCCGGGGACAAGGGGGGAGAAGCATCCCCACAGGGCAATCGTCGTTTTTGCCATTGCATCTTTGCAATGTCGATAACTGACGATTCTATTCATACTCTGACATTATTCAGATATCTGACGGATGATTGGTGACGATATTTATCCAGCAAAAACCGCCGTGGTCCGGGCGTTGCCTCAATATCCGGTTCGAAAAGCCCGACACCGGTCCACGGCGGAAGCATCTCCAGCCGGAGGCTTCCGCTTCCGGCAGGCTGGGCGGCTTTATTTTTATACCGCCTGAAAGACACAACACAGCGTCTGCCCCCTGTATGGCGATCCAGGTGGGCAGATGCGCGGGTCACGCCTTGCTGATTTCCAAGGCGTCTTCAAAGGCCGCAGTCATCTTGATGGTTCCTCCCGCATAATCATGGAAGAAATCATTGGAAGGGAACAACGTCACCGCCGGAGCAAAGGACTCGTTGATCATCACATCCTTGGCTTCGCCGTTACTCTCAAAACGGATGGTGGTCCCATCGTCCAGGGTCAGCATTTCCCCGTGCTTTAACGTCAACGGGAGATCACTTTCCTTGTAACTCATACTCCTACCCCTGGTTACAGTTGTCCGAACCGGATTACTGGTTTCCTTGTACTGCATTTTTCAGGTCTTGTGAATGACAAGCGAAAGATATCGTTTTGATTTCCTCCGGTTTCGGTTCATATCGGCACGATGTACCAACCCTTTGTTTTCTCACCCCCCCACGCACGGTCTCGGGCTGGCATCAACCCGCCAACGTGTTTAAAGCGCTCTATTTCTCCCAGGTGTTTCAGAATTCCACTGGCTATTTTCCCCTTGCAACAGTACCATTCAACAATGAAAGATACTCGTCTCCCTTGTACGCGGCTTTGCCTTTGTACACTTGTTCTGCTTGTTGCAGGTCTGCTTGCAGGCTGCGCCCTGCATCCCCGGCAGCAGCCGATTCGCGACCTCGCGCAACTCCCGCAGGATCTCACGGCGTATCTTGACCCCCAAACCGCGCATTCCCCCGTGCTCTCCAGCCAACAGCGCAACGCCCTGGCCAGTTCCTTCCGCACGGCCTTTTTTTCCCCATGGCGGCGAACCGCTCCCAGCTTCAAGGCATCCCTGTTTGCGCCGTACCTGCGCCGCGCTCTGGAATCCCGGGTTTTTGGCGAAAATACCCTGCCTCGACCCCGTTCCTGGGGCGAAGCTCTGCAACACAATGCCGACCTCGCCCATTTTCCCAACGCTTCCTTCCCCGCCATCACCGTTGCAAGCTCGTCCCTGCGACTCCTCCCGACCCACAAGCCCATGTTTCGCGATTTTTCGCTCCCTGGCGAGGGGTATCCCTTTGATATGGCCCAGAACAGTGCGGTCTGGTGCGGCACCCCGTTATTTGTGGCCCACCTCAGCGCCGATCGCAGCTGGGCGCTGGTCGAGACCGGAAGAGTAAAGGGCTGGATGCCCACTTCGGACCTGGCCCCTGTGGACGCCGACTTGATTCACCGCTACGCAGGCGGCGACCTTCTTGCCGTGGTCCGCGACCACGCGCCCATCTTCCGTACCGCTTCCCCGGCCAAGGAATCGGCTACCGCTTCGGTTCCGTATCTTGCCCGCGCCCGCGTGGGCATGGTTCTGCTGCGCGATCCGGACCATGCATCTGATCCGGATTCCGCATGGCGCCTCTTACTGCCGGTCCAACAAGCCAGCGGCCGGGCTGTTCTGCTTCCGGCAACGCTTTCCAAGGACGACGCCACGCCATTCCCGCTCGTGCTCACCCCTTGGAACGTGGCTGCCCTGGGCAACCAGTTCATGGGCCAAGCCTACGGATGGGGCGGATTATTTGAAAATCGGGACTGCTCCTCCACGCTGCTGGATCTCTTTGCCCCCTTTGGCATCTACCTGCCGCGCAACTCCAAGGCCCAGGCCGGATCCGGTTCCTTCACGGACCTTTCTTCTCTTTCGCCCGGGGCCAAGGAATCCGCGTTGCTGCGTCAAGGCCGCCCTCTGCTCACCATGATCTACAAGCCCGGTCACATCATGCTGTTTGCCGGGGTCCATTCCGGACGACCCGTTATTTTTCACAACATGTGGGGAATTCGCGGCACACACGAACACGGTCCCACACCGGGCCGCATCGTGGTGGGACGGACCGTGGTGACCACATTGACACCGGGCCTCGAACATCCGGCCTTTGATTCCCAGGGCGGCTCCCTGCTTGAGGGTGTCAGCGGCATGACCGCTTTACCGCTTCCGGAATGACGCTGGCAATCACGGCGCGGCACTGGTATGCTTCTTTGGACCAGCGGGCACGCTTGGGAGCAGACGTTGTGAAACATCAGGCCTGGAACACCACGGTACCCAACCGCATGGATGAGTTGGCTTCGCTTTCCCGCGAAGCCGAAGGCTTTATGGCGTCCTGCGGCCTGCCGGAACGAACCCGTTTCACCGCCCATATGGTCATCGAGGAACTGGTGACCAACTGCATTAAGTATTCGTTTCCCCAAGGTGAGGAACATCTGATCCGACTTTCCCTTCAGGTGGAACCGGCCGCCCTGCGACTGATCATCGCGGATGACGGCAATCCCTTTGACCCGCGCACCGCACCAGCGTCCTGCCTGGACTGCTCCCTTTGCGACGCACCTGTGGGCGGTTTGGGCCTGAGCATGGTCCGCAGCGTGGCCAGGGATTTTCGTTACTGCCGCCGCAACGGGCAAAACCACATTGAACTGGTGCTGGACCTCACGCCGACGCCTCCCGTACCGGACGCCGCATCCAGGAGCTGATCCATTCCTTGGAATCTTCCGCCTTTTCCCTGATTCAGCCCAATTCGATTCCGTTCTTGCTTTCTATGAGAGAAGAACTATTCTCAACTGTATGACACAGCTCACCAATGATACGCTCGGCAGCGTTCTCTTCGAGTTGACCTGGGAGAGCGACGCGGCCCGGCACACAGATCGGTTTGTGGCCCAGAAAATCAACCTCTGGCGTGATCTGCTCCCCGGGGAAGTGCATTCTGGAATCGACGGCCTGCACCCGGGCGAGGAGTTTTGTTGCCGGATCTCGGTCCTGCCGCCCAAGCCGTCCTTGATCCGAGAGCACCGGCTTCGTGATTTTCATCCCGAACGGCAGCAACTCCCGGGACTGCGCCCTCGGGAAGGTCGCTTTTATCCGCAAGGCCTGCTGGACAACGTCCTCGGGGTTCACCCCTCCAATCTGCGCCCCTTCCGTGTCCTTGAAACAAAAGATGATTCCTTTGTGGCCGACCGCAACCACCCCATGACCTGCCGGGATTTCGCCCTGCGGCTCGAAGTGCTCGAGGTGCGGGATAAAGTGGCGGAAATGGGCGGTTCCTGCCAGGAATGGATGGACCAGGTACTGGACGGTCCCGGGCTTCAAGCGCGCCGTGCCGGAGGAGCTGCCACGGACTTTTGGGACGGCACACCCCTGACCCGTCCGAACGAGGATCCCGACGAAGCATTTCATCGCATGGCCCGGCTCGTCCCGCACATTGATTCCATGGCCCGGCAACGCCTGCAGACGCTGCATGGTCAACTCTTGCGGCCGGGCATGGACGTGCTCGACCTCATGGCCGGGTGGCAGTCCCATTTGCCGGAAAACCTGAAACTCAACAGCTGCACCGGCCTGGGCATGAACCAGGAGGAGATGGACGCCAACCCGGACATCACCTCCGGCATTGTGCAGGATTTGAACGAGCAGTCCACCCTGCCCTTTGCGGACGGTTCCTTTGACGCGGTGCTCTGCTGCCTGTCCGTGGAATACCTTGTCCGTCCGGCGGAAGTCATGCGCGAGGCGGCCCGGGTGCTTCGGCCCGGCGGCGTGCTCTGCCTCAGCGTATCCAATCGCTGGCACGCGCCCAAGGTCACGAATCTTTGGATACAGCTTCATGAATTTGAACGGCTGGGCTTTTTGTCCGAGTTGATTCTCGGTACTGAGGCATTCCGCAACCTGCAAACCCTCTCGGAACGCGGCTGGTCCCGGCCCTTTGACGAACGGGACCGTTACTATCCCGTGCTGCAAAATGCGGATCCGCTCTACGCGGCCTGGGCGGAGCTTGCATGATGCTTTTTTTCAAACCCGGATGCGTTGTTTGTCTGCTCGGCATGCAGCGCATCCGGATGTTTCTCCTCATTCTGCTCTGCCTTGCGACGTGTACGGGATGCGCCATGGACACCGGGTTGAACCCGGCTCCGTATGTCTCCAAGCGTGATTTTCCGCACGGCGGCGATGCTGCGGTTCCCACGGCAAAGCAACTCTTGCAGGAAATCAACCTGGCCCGCGTTCGCCGGGATCTGTCCCCGCTTCAGCGGCACAACGCCCTGGACATCCTCGCCCAACGTCATGCCGCGTTCATGCTTCGGCAGGGGCATCTCAGCCACGACGGATTCCAGGAACGCTTTCGACTCAGCAATGCCGCGCATCTGGTGGAAAACGTCGCCCGCAACTATCCCACGGCCCGAGCCGTGGTCCAAGGCTGGCTTGACTCCCGGGAACACCGCGTAAACCTGCTTGCCGAGGACATCACCCACGCGGGAGTGGCGTTGGAGCAAGGGTATGCCGCGTTTTTGGGAGCCGCCTTCACCCCTGCGCACCCGGCACCGCCCCAAACGCCCTAAGCGCCCCAACCCCATGCGTTGGACAAGGCCCGTCCATAGCCCACACAACGCATCCTGCCTCCCAAAATAAACGCCGCTCCAAAACATCTCCTGTTTCAGAGCGGCGCGCGTTTGCTATGCAGCGCGAACAGTTCTATTTGGCCGGCGTCCCCACCACTCAGGACGGCCAGGAGATGTCCGCCGTGTAGTGCAGCTTCACCGGCTCGGACCCCGGAGGCACGGTCAAATTCCAGCGTACCGTGTTAGCATTTTCTTTTACATAATCAAAGTTTGTATCTCTTATTTTCCAATCATCCTGAAGTTTTTCAAGTATCATTACGCTTCGCTTTTTAGCTCCGGAATTGCGCAGCTCAATGCGCCACTGCACGCGCACGCTGTGCTTGCTCGTCCGCTCGTAGGCCAACATGGTGCGCTCGGCCCGCAGGTCAAATGCATTGCCGAGCGCCAGCCGGACCGTTTCCCCAACGGGCAGGTCGTCCATATGGGTTTCCCCCTCCAGGATGCGCCCGCCTCC
The DNA here is from genome assembly GCF_900167125.1 of Paucidesulfovibrio gracilis DSM 16080. NCBI lineage: Bacteria > Pseudomonadati > Thermodesulfobacteriota > Desulfovibrionia > Desulfovibrionales > Desulfovibrionaceae > Paucidesulfovibrio > Paucidesulfovibrio gracilis. The sequence continues at coordinate 28,145 of NZ_FUYC01000021.1, read as the reverse complement.
CTGCATGGCGCGATAAACCCGCACCAGTGACGCAGGCAACGGCGAGCCGAGGCCATTTTCCGGGGTATTGCGCAGCACGAGCACATTTTCCACGGGCCGGGTCTGCGGACCGCCTTCGCCGATGCGGTGCCGGGCATGGCCCCGGACCACCAGCTCCCGGCCTACCTGCACGCTCCCTGCGGACCCGAGCAGCAACCGTGTGGTCTGGCCCTCTGCCAAATCCGCCTGGAACGGCACCTCAAAGACATGATAGTCACCGGCCTGCCGGAGAGCAGCTCCATTGCCCATGGATTCCTCCAAGGCGACGGCGGCCTGCATTTTCATACGCATGGGCATGGGCTGCGGAGCGCGGTGAACCTCACCGGCCACAAGACGCAGATCAGCATCCTGAAAATGCTTGCCTGTGTGGTTCTTCAACGTGGCCCAGCAGGAAAGACTCCCCTGCTCCCCGGCGGCATCCAGACTCAAAGCGCAATCCCCGCTCCAGTCCAGCCCCCCGGCAAGATACGACACCTCCACCCGTTGGTTGCGTTCCCCCTCATTGCGAACGTCCAGCAGCAACGCGGATTCGGATCGCGGCCGCGCTTCGTCCACGGGCAGCAACACCGCGTCCAGCGGGCCAACATACAGCTGGTCGCCCAGGTCCAATACCGCGCGACCCGATGAGACCGAAAGCAGCACCGCGTCCCGGGCCTGACGGCGATCGGCCCGCTCCGTATCCGGCAATACCGCCCGGACCTTGCGCCCTACATAGCTGCGCAGCACCCCTCCGGCATCGGCCGCCGACGGCAGCACACGCAGGGACCGCACCAGAACCCGATCCGGTTCATCCAGGGAACGCAGGCCCACGGAAGTGGGATCCAATGTTGCAGCAGCACCGGGATAGGCCACCCCGCCGGACTCCGGCAGATCCATATGCCGCACCTCCGTGACCAAGGCCTGTCCCGTGGGGTAGACCGTCACGGACGTGGACTCCACGTCCCCGCTCTGGGCCGCCGGCGCCGCCTGCCCTCCGGACAACATGGCCACGCAGCAGCAAATCGCCAACACGATGTTTTTGTACATACTCTTTCCTCGCTCTTGTTTGCGAACACTCTCTATATTTTTTATAGACTTTTTCTACTATAGAATATCATTATGCAAATCCACCTCAACACACGGTATTGCTTTTCTTTGCCTTGCCCTGAGTATTTCCCGCCGGGAAAGCACTTGCAAAAAATAGTATTTTTTGCATAATAACCATACTATTTCAATTAGTTAGGATTTGTATTTTTGAAATATTGCTTGCAATACTTTTGTGCGGCGACCAGGTGCATTCCCTTTGGCAATGAAGCACACTTCCGCAACGGAATCCACGAAGAAATCCTGCCTTCCTGACCTGGATTCGGCCCTTGCCGGACGGGTGGTCGATCATCGATATTTTGCATTCCAGGGGATGCCACGGATCATCCCCGTATGGCTTGTGCCGGGTGTTACCCCCCCTGGTAAAAATACCGGCCAAGTCCCAGCGTAAAGACCAACAGTCCGTAAGCCGCATGTTCCACGGTAACCCAAAACAGCGACTGATCCCGTGCATACGCCTGCGACAAAAGCACGCCGCCAACCAGGGAGAGACTCAGGGCCAAGGTGTTGGCATAGATCACATGCACATAGGCGAACACAGCGCCGCTGGCCAGAATCATGGCCCATGGACGGTGAAACAATGCGGCATATCGTTGAAAGAAAAATCCCCGGTAGATGATCTCCTGGGGCCAGGCCGAAAGCATGGGGTAAAGCGCCATGATCAACAGCCACAGCCCTGTCCGGCGGCGAGGCAACTCCAAAAACCGCTCTGGATGCAGAACCAGGGTCAATGCCGTCACAACCACTGCGGCAACCCCAATGCGCCAGAGCATTCCGGCAGGAAGCGGGCCGGGACGCGTTATTCGCCATTTTTTTCCGCCGGGAGCGGAAACGGCCAACCAAATGCCGCACCCCAGAGCCGCCCCCAGCAGCCAGAACAGTTTGGCCCCGGGCAACCATTCCAGAGCCATGGCGGTTGGCAGCAAAATGAACAAACATATCAGTTCCGCCCAGCGCCGCATGTGAGTACCCTCACGCATTTTTCGTTTCCGTTTCGTGCATTTCTTTCCAATTTTTAATTATGTTTTCAAGTGCATATTTATCATACTTTTTGTTAACACTGTTCGGTATCCGTTGAAAAAACGGAAAATCTCTTTCACTTTCTCTTGAAGATTTCCCCTTCAGCCTATATCTTGGGTTTGGTCCCGATGGGTGCCGGTTTTTGATATTCCCTCGTGCCCCTCTCGGAAATCGCGCCCATCGGACCTTCTCAATTGTATCAGATGGATATCCTCGGTGCGAGTCGCTTATCCTTGCACGGGATGTGACGATCTTCCATTCACTCCGCCCCCGCTTGGATTCTTGTTTTGCCCGGTATGCAACGTGGTTGCCCCTGCGGGGTATGACCGTGCAAAAAGCATTTCTTGTTCTGGCCATGCGGCTTGCATCCCCTGCTCCTTCGGCACGGTTCAAGAGGGTCCGGCTGCATCGCCTGGAAGCATGCGCTTCGGTTCTTGTTTTTTACGGTTTGCCACCCTTTGGCATTGCATCCCGGTCCTACATGAAATATCTCAAAAAAAATCATTCCCCGGAAGACGCCGCTCAGTCCGTCGGCAACGTGTGCTGACGGTAGGTTCAGTGGTCCGCTTTTCCATAACTTTTCACACCGGGAAGTATACACTCCGGGGGGCGATACGCGGCCTTCGTCCAGCAGGGGAAGCGGTTGGGACTTCATCGAATTGCTCGTCAGCCCTTCCCTTTATTTCAGGTTTATTATAATTATTGTGGCACTGTTTTCTGCACTGCGCAAACCAGGAAGTACTATGGAACCCCACGGTTCGGAACTTGAAAAACTTAAATCCCTTCTGGAGCAGGCCGGACTTGGTCGCGACCTGGATCTGCTTTCTGCGATCCTGTTTGTGCGCAACCTGGTCTCCCAGCTGTCCATCTACTCGGATTCGGATAAATCCCACATCCAAGGTGTTGTGCTGCGGGAAATTCGCCAAGGCAATCCCCATGACACCTCGTTTCCCCACATTCTGGAAGAGTTGGAAACTTTTCTCACAAAGACCACCCACGCCCAGGAACTCCAGGATGAATTGACCCGCGAAAAACGCTCCATTGAAGCCATGATGGAGGAAATGAGCACTTTTTTTGAGACAATGCGTTCGTCCCGGGACCGTCAGGAAAAAAGCCTCACCAAGTTTAATTCCGCCACGGTCAATGCTGTGCGGACCGCTTCCAGCCGCAAGGACATCCTTCAGCAAATGCGCGGATTGCTTTCTGAGTTCGTCAATGAATTTCGCGAGGAAGCTCGTCTTTGGGAGGCCAAGGCCAGAGCCTTGGAGCGCACCGCCCATTTCGACGCCCTCCTTTCCGAACTCTACAACCGCCGCTCCCTGGACGACTACCTCTCCGAGATGGTCGTTACCAGCCACAGCCGGGGCATTCCCTTTTCTCTCTGCATGATCGACGTGGACCACTTCAAGCGCGTCAATGACACCTACGGCCACCAGGTGGGCGACGATGTGTTGCGCGCCCTGGCCAAAATGGTCAAAAGCCACGCCGTGCAGAACGACGGCTACGCGGCTCGCTACGGTGGCGAGGAACTGGTTCTCACCCTGCCGCAACCCCAGGAGCGCGCCGCTGAAGTGGCCGAACAGCTCCGCCGGGACGTGGAAGACTATGAGTTCCAATTCCGTAAGGGTGGCAAACTGGTCGGCGACATCATTCATTTCACCATCAGCATCGGCGTGGCCGGTCTGCGCAAGGGATGGGACTCTACGCAGTTGGTTGGTTCCGCGGACAAGGCGCTGTATCAGGCCAAGCGCTCCGGCAGAAACCTTGTGGCTCGCCACACGGAGAACGCCTCCAGCCGCGTTGGCTGGGTCTGATCACTCGCTTCTTCTTTTTTGCTGCAACCCGTCCGGGTTTCGGATACGTTGCTTCCTATTGGAGGTTCGCTCTATGCCTGAATTTCTTACTGAAGCGTACGTCATCTGGTTCGCGGTGGGCTTTGCTCTGGCCCTTGCGGAACTGGCCGCTCCCGGCTTCATCCTGATTTTTTTCGCTTTGGGAGCCTGGGTCGTTTCCCTGAGCGCGGCCTTTTTCGACCTCTCCCTAACATGGCAGATCGGCGTGTTTCTCGCCGGCTCCGTGCTTTCGCTGTTGCTGCTGCGCAAGTTCTTCATGCGCATATTCACCGGGTCCACCGGCGGAACCGGCGATGCGGACGGCTTGAACGAGCCGGACAACATTGGTCGCGGCGTGCTGGTCACCAAGGCCATCCGCCCGGACCGTCCCGGTGAGATCAAATACCGCGGCACATTCTGGCGGGCCGTGAGCGATGTCACCATCCCCGAGGGCGCTGCCGCCGTCATTTCCGGCGACTTCCCGGACGACCGCACCACCTTCAAGGTCAAACCCGTTCCCAAAGGAGAGTAGTTATGGGCTTTATTGACGGTTCTCTGGTCATCCTGGTGCTCATCACCGCCCTGGTGATCATCCTGTTCCTGAAAACCGCGGTGGTGGTTCCGCAAAAATCCGAATTCGTCATCGAGCGGCTCGGCAAATATTCCCGCACCCTGGCCGCTGGATTCCATATTCTTATCCCCTTCCTGGACCGCGTGGCCTATAAACGCTCCCTCAAGGAAGAAGTGCTGGATATCCCCTCCCAGATCTGCATCACCCGCGACAACGTGTCCGTTGAAATCGACGGGGTCATCTACCTGCAGGTGCAGGACTCCAAGATGTCGGCCTACGGCATCACCGACTATTACCGCGCTGCCAGCCAGCTGGCCCAAACCTCCCTGCGTTCTTCCATCGGTAAGATCGAACTGGATAAAACCTTTGAGGAGCGGGAAACCATCAACCAGGAAGTCGTCTACGCCGTGGACGAGGCCGCGCAAAACTGGGGTGTCAAGGTACTGCGCTACGAGATCAAGGACATCACTCCTCCGCAGTCCGTCATGGCCGCCATGGAATCCCTCATGAAGGCCGACCGTGAAAAGCGCGCTGAAATCGCCCGCTCCGAAGGTGAACGCCAATCCCAGATCAACCGCGCCGAAGGTCACCGACAGCAGGAAATCCTGTTCTCTGAAGGTGAAAAGATGAAGCGCATCAACGAGGCTGAAGGCCGCGCCCAGGAAATCGAACTGGTGGCCACGGCAACGGCCGAAGGCCTGCGCAAGGTCGCGGAAACCCTCTCCTCCCACGGCGGAGTGGAAGCGGCCAACCTGCGCGTGGCCGAGCACTACCTTGCCGAATTCGGCAAGCTGGCCAAGACCAACAACACCATGATCATCCCGAGCAATCTGGCCGACCTTTCCGGCGTGGTGGCCACGGCCACTTCCGTGCTGGACAAAGTCCGCACCCCTGATACGATGGAGACGACCGGCGCGGCTGCGCCGCAACAGAAGACCCAATCCAAGGGGTCCGAAGGATAGCATCGCCCCCCCTGGTCCGCCGGGCGGACCAGGGGACAAATTTCCATATTTTTATGGCATGGCCGCGGCACTGGCCGCGGCAAGGCTGAATCTTCGACCACACAACCCGGAGGAGACATGGCCGAGCAAGTCACCACCGAAACCAACCAATACCTCACCTTTACCCTTGGAAAAGAGGTATTTGCGTTGGACATTTCCACCGTGCGGGAAGTGCTTGAGCTTACCCATGTGACGCGCATTCCGCGCACGCCCGACTACATGCGCGGCGTCATCAACCTGCGTGGACATGCGGTGCCCGTGGTGGGCATGCGCCGCAAGCTGAACATGAAGGACATCGAGGACACCATCAACACGTGCATTATTATCGTGGAAGTGGAGTTCGACGGGGAACGCACGGTATTGGGCGCGTTGGTTGACTCGGTGCGCGAGGTCTTTGAAATGGACCCGGAAAGCATCGAAGCTCCCCCCAAAATGGGGGCTGCCGTCAAGTCTGAATACATCAAGGGCATGGGCCGCCAGGACGACGAATTCATCATCATTCTGGATATTGCGCGGATTTTCTCCGCCGAGGAACTGGCCGCCGTGCAGAAGATGAGTCAGCAGGCTCCCACGCCGTCCGAGTCCGCGGCCTAGCACTCCCGGTCGCACACGGCAGCCGGTCGCTTCGCCTGTGGCGGCCCGCAAACGCCTTATACTGCCGGTCTGCGCCTGCAACACCTTACCGGAGCCGGGGTCTCATCGGCCGCACAGCGGATCACCACGCGGATCACCCTGCTCCCTGCCCCGTCTTCTTCCGGCGGCAACGGCCAGTCCTTGCCGCCCCGGCCGTGAAAACGAGGGTTCCCGGCCGGGCGTCAGCCCCCTCCGGCGCGGCGGGCGGCATTCCGTTGCCCAACGCCATGACGAGGCCGTGCATTCATGCGAACGTTCGACTCCCCTCTTCTGGATTTTCTCCGTCGCTTTGTCCCCTTGACGCTCGGGCTTCTGGTGGTGGGAGGTCTGTTTTTGTCCTTTCAACTGGACCGACGCGAACGGGAGTTGCGGACAGAAGCTGAAACATTTCTCGCCACGGAACGCCAGATTCTTCTTGAAACCCTCACCGACACCATCCACGACGTTCGTTTCCTGGCTCTTTTGTTTGAAAAGGATCTGCCGGATATGCGGTCCCCTGCCCCGGGTTCCGCCCAGGGTGTATTTCGCCTGGCCGCGTTCATGCGCACCAAGCCAAATTTTTTCCAACTTTGCTTCATCACCGCCCAGGGGCAGGAGCAATTTCGCCTGGAGCGCGTGGGCCAGCGGCTGCTTCGTGTCCCAAACAGCCAGCTTCAGGACCAGTCTGACCAGCCGTACTACCAGCTGTCACGCAATCTGCATGCTCATCAAGTATATGTTTCCGAGTTTGATTTGAATGCGCCGCACGGAGAAGTGGAGCGGCCCTTCCGCCCCACCCTGCGCGTGGCCGCTCCGATCGTCTACGCCTCGGGCCAACGGCATCTCGTGGTCCTGAGCATCGACGGCACCAGGCTCCTTCAGCGCCTGCGGACCATTCGCCGGGACAGTCCCGTGCGGCTTTACCTGACCACGGCTCAGGGCCATTGGATCCTTGGTCCCCATTCCAGGCTTGAATGGGGCCACAGCCTGGCATCGCGCAGGGAATTCACATTTGCGGCCCGCTTCCCCGAAGCCGCAAACGTGCCCCTTACCTCTTCCGGCATGACGGTACGCACCGAAAACGGCTTATTCTGCATGCAGCGGCTCGACCCTGGCCTGGCGTTCGGTAATGAGGACATGATCGCTGAACCGGGTTGGCGTCTTGTGGCGTACGTTCCGCAAGCCGCGCTCGCGCCCCCCTGGATTCCGCAATTTTTGGCGCTTGGCCTTGCCGTGCTGCTCTTCCACGCGGGATTGTGCCGGTATGTTTCCAAGTCCGCTTTGCGGCGGCGTATTCTGGAACGCCACATTCAGGACTACAAGGAAAAGGTCCAGGCTATCAGTCATTCCTCGCATGACGCGCTTGTCATGGTGGACGAACGGGGCCGGGTCGTGTTTTGGAATACGGCCGCGCGCAACATCCTGGGGTACGCGTCCGAGGAGGCGTTGCAGGCCCACAGCGCCGCCTTTCTTCAGCCCGACCCGCCCTCCGACGTGGCTGACGTTCCGGCACTCAAGGCCGGTCCATACAATACCCATAACGGCACCCGGCCGGTCTATCTTACCCGGCGCGATGGCTCCCGCTTTCCCGCGGAAGTGGCGGTTTCCTCGTTCCGACTCCACGGCAGTTGGTGGACCGTGAATGCGGTACGGGACATCACCCGCCGCATGGATGCTCTGCAGGAGCTGGCCCGCAGCCGGGAAATGCTCGTGGAAGCCCTGTCCATCTCCCGGATGGGCGGCTTTTCCTATTCCGTGCGGGAAGACTCCATGGCCTGGACCCCGGAAATGCACACCCTGCACGGCGTGGACCAGCGCTTCGTCCCCACGGTGGAGTCCATGGCCGAATTTGTAGAGCCGTTGTTCCGTCCGCACTTTCATGAAGCCATGACCGAGGCGCGTAAAGGTAATCCCGCGGAATGCGATCTCTCCCTGCGCACGGGCCACTCCCGTCGCGTATGGGTCCGAGCGGTATTCCGGGCGCATTTTTCCGGTGATTCCGTGATCCGCATTTCCGGTGTGTACCAGGATGTCACGGACCGCCGTCTGGAACGGCAGCATCTGGAACAACTTTCCACGGCCGTGGAACACACGCCTGTTTCCGTGGTTATTACCGATCCGAACCTGCGCGTGGACTATGTGAATCCTAAATTCACCGAAGTGACGGGATATTCCTCCCGGGACATCTCCGGTCACGGCCTGGAATTGCTCCAACCTCCCGACCACGACGACCCGTTTCACCATCGCCTGCTTGACGCGGTCTCCCGCGGCGAAAACTGGACCGATGAAATCCTCACCCTGTCCAAAGACGGCCGCAAAGTCTGGCAGCGGGCGTCCGTGGCCAGCATCCGGGATCAAGCGGGTCAGGTGCGCAATGTGGTGGTTCTGCTGGAAGACGTGACCCGCCGACGACGCCACGTGCAAGAGTTGCAATCCTCGGAGCGCAAGACGCGGGCCATCAGTGAGGCTGTGCTGGATGCCATCGTTGTACTGGACGACGCCTCCCGCGTTACCTTCTGGAATCCCTCAGCAGAGCGCATCCTCGGCTGGTCAGAAGACGAAGCCCTGGGTACGGATTTCCGTGTCCTGCTTTCCTGGCCTGAAGACGAACCATTGCAGGAAGCCCGGCTCACCGATGCCGACGCCAACCCTTCCGGCGCTGTGATGGAACGCACCCTGACCAGAAAAGACGGCTCCTCGTTTCCCTGTGACTTCACGGTTTCCTCGTTCATCCTGGACGAACGCCAGTACACGGTGGTCACAATCCGCGACATAACCCGACGCAAGCAGTATGAGGAGCGGCTCCGCTCCCTGGCGGCCACGGACGAGCTGACGGGCCTGGCCAACCGCCGCGCCCTGCTTCAGCGCGCCGAATCCGAACTGGATCGCGCCAAGCGGTACGACCGTGACTTCAGTCTGCTCATGCTTGATCTGGATCACTTCAAACGCGTGAACGACACCTATGGCCACGACGTGGGCGACAAAGTGCTTCAGAGCCTGGCCTCCACGGGTTCCAACGCGTTGCGGGATGCGGACCTTCTGGGCCGGCTGGGGGGAGAGGAATTTGCGGCCGTTCTCCCGGAAACCTCCGCCATACAGGCCAAGGAAGTGGCGGAACGGTTGCGCGAGGCCGTGGCGCTGGCCCGTGTTCCCGAGGCTTCGGCTCCGGACGGAACCATCGGCGTGACCATCAGCATCGGTGTGGCGGAATACCGCTCCGGAAGGGACACGGTGGACGAAATCCTCAAAGCAGCGGACAAGGCGCTGTATCAGGCCAAAAATTCCGGCCGCAACCGCACGGAAATAGGATGACGCTGGAACCATACCCGGTTGCCGGGTCGCACGGTCATGCTTCGGGTTCCGGCACCAGCTCCTCGATGATGCGGTACAAGGCCTCCATGTCCACGGGTTTGCTCAGATAGTCATTCATGCCTGCTTCCAGCATGCGCTCCCGGTCTCCTTTCATGGCGTACGCCGTCAGCGCCACGATGGGAATGTCGCTGGGCGCGGCGCTTTCCCCGCGCCGAATCCGGGCCGTGGCCTCCATGCCGTCCATCTCCGGCATCTGAATATCCATGAGCACGATGTCGAACCGCTCTTCGCTCAAGGCTTGAAGCACTTCCTTGCCGTTGCCCGCCACCCGTACGGTATGGCCCGCGTCTTCCAGGAAGAAGGTCAGAAATTCCTGGTTGAGTTCATTGTCTTCTGCCAGCAGCACCCGCCGCGAGGATTCCGTGACCGCGTCCTCGCCCGGACTGTCCTCGCGGGCATCGCCCTCGGCATGGGGCAACTCCAGGTCAAAAGAAAACCGGCTTCCTTGCCCAACCCGGCTGGTGACCCGGATCTCCCCACCCATCATCTCCACAAGCCGCTTGGAAATGGCCAGGCCCAGACCGGTGCCGCGGTGCCGTTTGTTCAACGACGGCTCCAACTGGGAAAAGACGTCGAAAAGGCGGTCCAGATCGGCTTCGGGAATACCGATTCCCGTATCCGTGACACTGAAGTGCAGCACCGAGGAATGCGCCCGGCGTTCCACCAGTTCCACGCCCATGACAACGGTACCTTCGTCCGTAAATTTCACGGCATTGCTGACCAAATTGGAAAGCACCTGTCCCAGGCGGCAGGCATCCCCCACATACGTTTCTTCCAGTTCGGACGGGCATTGCACCTGCAGGTCAAGATCCTTTTCCATGGCGCTGAGACGGAAGGTGCCGGCCACGATTTCAAGGCGCTCCCGAAGTTGGAACGGCTGCGCCAGGATCTCCATCTTCCGCGCCTCGATCTTGGAAAAATCCAGAATGTCGTTGATGATCTCCAACAGGGAGCGGGAAGCCTCTTTGATGCCTTTGATGTATTCGGCCTCCTGGGCCTTCAGCTCCCCACCCAGGACCATGTCGGTCATGCCGATGATCCCGCCCAGGGGGGTGCGGATTTCATGGCTCATGTTGGCCAGGAATTCACTCTTGGCCTGGCTTGCCTGCTCCGCCTCCTCTTTGGCCGTCCGCAGGGCCGCCTCCATGGCCGTGCGCTCGGTGTTGTCGCGCAGCATGACCAGCACTCGCCCCTCTTCCAGCAGGCGGGCGCTCAGGTCCGCGGTGATTTCCCGGCCCCCGCCGGTGCGCATGTTCACTTCCAGCCGGACCATGTTGCCTTGATGGATATCCTGCAACTGTTCCCAAATCCGCTGGTGGTCCCTGGTGATCATGGCTTGCGGCGCCATGCCCAGGAACTCTTCCAGGCTGTAGCCGAGAATTTCCGTGGCCATGGAATTGGCGTCCAGGATGCGGCCGTCCGTGCTGAGCAGAAAAATGGCTTCCGAGGCTTGTTCATAGAGCGTGCGGTAATCCCGTTCGCTGCGTTGCAGCCGCTCCTGGGCCTCGCGGCTTTCGGAAATATCCTCCACAAAGCCTTCCAGGTAGGGGAAGTTGTCCCGCCGGTCCCGCAACAGGCGCACATGGGTGCGGCCCACAAACGAAGAACCGTCCTTCCGGGTGTAGGTGTGTTCAAAGGGTTCCAGATGCTCGCCCCGCAGCAGCGCTTCCAGCTTGTCCCGCCGGACCATGCGATCCCGGTGCATTGCTTCGGGATTATCCTCGCTGGCCTGGATGATATCGACGGTGTTTTCGTAGCCGAACATTTGCGCCAGGGCCGGGTTGCATACGAGCAACCGCCCTTCCAAATCAGTGCGAAAAATCCCGAGAATAGAGTTTTCAAAGATGCTTCGAAATTTTTCCTCGGCAATGCCGAGCCGTTCATTCACGCCGAGCAGTTCGGCGGTGCGCTGCTCCACGCGGCGCTCCAGGTCGTCATGGGCGCGACGAATTTCCGCATCCGCCCGGACCCGGTCCGTGATGTCTTCCACAATGCCCAGCACGGAGTCGGTGTTGCCCTCGGCATCCATGATCGGCACCTTGACCACCTGGTAGATGATCTCCTCCCCTTCGGCGTCCAGATTGCGCATGCACAATTCCACGGTTTCGTGTTTGTCCACCACGATGTGGTCGGAATCCCCGCGCCAGCGCTGGAGTTCCGTGCCGAAGATGTCCCGGTCGCACTTTCCGATGGCCCGTTCCCTCGGAATCCCGGTCATTTCTTCCATCATCCGGTTCCACAGGGTGTAACGCATCTCGTTGCGGACCTTTTTTACGAACAGGCCCACCGGCAGGTTGCGAATAATCTGGGATAAAAAGACCTTTTGTTCCAGGACGATTTCCTCTGCAACCTTGCGCGCGGAAATGTCCCGGGCAATGCTCAACACCATGTCCTGGTCGCCATGGTTGACGATGCGCGCCGAAACCTCCACGGGCAATTGCGCCCCGGATTTGGAAAGAAATGTCGTTTCAAAAGAATAGCGCCCCCGGCTCTCCACGCGGGCAAGCGCTGTTTCCAGCCGCGTTCCCGCCCCCTTGGAGAGCACGTCGTGGAACGAACGGTCCCGCAGTTGGTCCCGGGAATATCCCAGCCGGGCGCAGGCCATCTTGTTGGCGTCCATAATGCAGCCTTCCAGCGTGTGCAGCAGGATGCTGTCACCGGCCAGGCTGAAAAAGGTGCTGTAGATATCCCGGCCGTCACTCTCCAGGGAGGGAATGCCCGAGGATTCAGCACGGCTTTCCGCATGCCGCTCAAATAGATCACGCACCGCCCCGGCCGTGGACGGATCCACGTCGGACAATAGTCCTTCAAGCTCCTGCCGCCAGTTCACGGCTGGCTCGTTGCTTTGTTCCCGGGAATCCTGGTTGCCCTTCTTCACAACGACTCCTTAGTCTGAGCCACTTCGTATCGTATATCCGCTTTTTCTGTCCATGCCGCGTGTCCGATTCTTTTCTTTTTCTCACTGCAAACAGTGTTTACAGACTCGTGGTTGACACCTGCCTGTTCCCGTTCTTTAATGGCCCACACATTCTCTACAAGAGGTCTTCATACCAATGAATGCTCAAAGTTCCAAGCTGTTACGACTCAACTCCGGATTGCGGTGGCGCGTTCTCTCCCTGGCTCTGACCGGCCCCTTGCTGATCGCCGTGGTTCTGGTGGCTTTGAATATGTACGACTCCGAAGAAAGTGCCAAGCAAACCGTTCTTGCGCGGAGCCGGACCGTGGTGAGCATGGCAGAAGCCGTGCGAAACCGATTTGCCGCCAAAATCCAAAACGGGCTTATCCGCCCCTTTGATGAACTCCCCGCTCACAAGGTCATTGAAGCCGTTCCCGTGGTGGTTGCCATGCGTACCGCCCAGGACAGCGAATCCACCGGGGAATTCACGGTCCGCACCCCCAAGGTGGCCCCCCGCAACCCGGACAATGCGCCGGATGCCGTGGAAATGGCCGCTCTCAAGGCCATGAAGGACCAGAACCTTTCCGAATACATCGTGGAAGAGTCGGATCGTATCCGTTATTTCCGCCCCATCCGCCTGACCAAAGATTGCCTGTACTGCCACGGCGACCCGGCAGGGCGCCGCGATGCCACCGGCGGCATTAAGGAAGGGTGGCGCGAGGGCCAGATTCACGGCGCATTCGAGGTCATTACTCCGCTTCGCTCGGCCAGGGCCGCGGCGCTCCGCTCCCAGATCATCATCGGCATCACCAGCCTCGTGGTGCTGGCCATCGTTACCCTGCTCGCCTGGTTCGTGGCCCAGCGCCGTATTCTCCGTCCCATCATGAACATCGAAGACTACGCCCGACGCGTGGCGGACGGTGATCTTGAAGCACGGCCCACCGGCAGGTTCACCGGAGAATTGGCGGGCATGAAGGAATCCATCGCCGACATGGTGCACCGGCTCAAGGAAAAAATGGCCGAAACCGAACGCACCGGCCTGGAGGCCGAGGAACACGCGCAAACCGCGGAAGCCGCCCTGGCCGAAACACGTGAACAGGAGCGCAAGGTCAAGCGATTGCTCGAAACCATGCGGGACATCTCCACCAACGCTGAGGAAATCGCCCATCAGGTCTCTGCCGCGTCCGAGGAGCTTTCCGCCCAGGTGGTGCAGGTCAGCCGCGGTGCCGAGGTCCAGGACCAGCGCACCACGGAAACCGCCACCGCCATGGAGGAAATGACCACCACCGTGCTCGAGGTGGCCCGCAACTCCGCCACCACGGCCGAGGTGGCAGAACAGACCCGCGCCGAAGCCAACGCAGGAAACGAAATCGTGGACAAGGCCGTGTCCTCCATCCGCGAGGTGGCGGACAGCTCCAACCGGTTGCGCACGGACATGCTTGATCTGGGCGAACGGGCCGAGGGCATCAGCAAAATCATGAACGTGATCACCGACATTGCGGATCAGACCAACCTGCTGGCCCTGAACGCGGCCATTGAGGCGGCACGGGCCGGGGAAGCGGGCCGGGGATTCGCGGTGGTGGCCGATGAAGTCCGCAAACTGGCGGAAAAGACCATGGACGCCACCAAAGAAGTGGGCCAGGCCATCACCCGCATGCAGGAAAGTGCGCACGTGAACCTGGAAAGCGTGGCCCAGTCCACCAAAACCGCCAATCGAGCCGCCCAGCTCGCGGAACAGTCCGGTCGGGCGCTGAGCGACATCGTCAGCCTTGCGGAACAGACCTCGGATCAAGTCCGCAGCATTGCCACAGCCGCTGAGGAACAATCCGCCACCAGCGACGAAATCAACCGGGCCGTGGAGGACATCCGCCGCATTGCCGGGGAAACCTCCCAGGGCATGGGCGACGCGGCCAGCGCCACCAGCGAATTGGCCCGCCTCTCCCAGCAGCTCCTGAGCCTCATCGAACGCCTGAACCAAAACTGACCTACCACGGCGGACCGGTTCTCCCCGGTCCGCCGTTATCCGTTTGCCCACCCTGTTGGAAACTTTTCTGCTTTTCCCTAGCTTCGTGACTAGATAGGCACAGCTCTTGCTTTCTCCTTCAAGCGGTCTTTTTTGCCTCTCCGCCACATGCGGTCAGAGCATCGAAACCAACGACCGACCAAAGGAGTCGAGCCATGCGCCAGATACCCATTCATTCTTCCGCACAGGACATCCAGGACGTTTTTTCTTCCGGCGGCGTGCCTGTCTTCGAATTGACCGAAGAAAAGAGTCTGGACGAGCTTATGAGCGAATTTGGCTGGGTTCGCCAGGAGTCACCGGAAGCCATGCCCGAGGGAGAAGACGATGTGGCCCGCGTGAATCCCTTTGGCGATCCTGCCGGGGCGTGGTAGCGGCCACCCCGCGAAAAACTCCGGCCGCACCCCGATATGGTGAACAACGCGGCACTGATCAAGGGTCTTGACCGCAACAAACCACAAACAACTGCAACACCCCGCTCCGCAACGAACGGATGAGGGATTGCTCGATACAATTTTGACGGAATTTTCGAGGGATAATTGAAAAACGTCAGCCGTTGATCCAGTCTTCCAGCAGAGGCGGCGTCGGGCAGCCCCGCAAGGTCTTCAGCGCACAGGCCGCCGTCAATTCCACGCCGTTTTGGATGATGGACACGGGCCGATCCGAAGAGACCACCACCACAATGGCCCGCTCGTGTTCCGCGGTATAACGCAGGGCCGAATTGTATCGTGCACCGCGGGCCATGTTCTCCCCCGGCACATTGTGCCCGTCCAGCAGGCAGCCGAACCCGTGCAGCTTGAGGTCCGTGCCGATGTGCAACGCCCCGTCCACCTTGGAAAACGCCTTGGCCAGCTCCAAAAACCGCAACTGACGAAGATCCAGCGGATGCACCAGATACTGCCCGGACATGCGCTCCGGAATCCCGGCAAGATCCAGTACCAGGGTGCAGCCGTGGCGCTTTTCCGTGGAATTGTCCACCAACGCCGTGACGATGTTCATCAAGGAATGTTGTTCGGATAAGTTCAAATGGGAATCATAGAGCCGTTCTTCCAGCTCCACGAGGTTGGCTCGCCGGTTGGAGGAACTGAAGCTGCCGCCCGAAAAGCTGCACACCGGCAGGCCGTTGAGCAGCAGGAAACCGTGCGAACCGTGATAG
Organism: Paucidesulfovibrio gracilis DSM 16080; assembly: GCF_900167125.1. Classification (NCBI taxonomy): domain Bacteria; kingdom Pseudomonadati; phylum Thermodesulfobacteriota; class Desulfovibrionia; order Desulfovibrionales; family Desulfovibrionaceae; genus Paucidesulfovibrio; species Paucidesulfovibrio gracilis. Next base: position 12,543 of record NZ_FUYC01000021.1, on the reverse strand, counting down.
CGGGCCACGATGCTGGAATCCGGCACTTCCCCGATGGAAATCCCCACAATGGAGCGGCCATCGGAAACCAGCTTGCGCCGCGAGCCTTCCACGCTTTGCAGCAGCTTGCGCACCCGTTTGAAATTCTCCAGCAACGGGCGGTCCAGGTCCGGAAACAGCGCCAAAAAATTGAGCTGAAACACCTCGCTCGGTTCCACGAACACGATGTCGCCCGAAGCGGGCAACCCTTCTTCCTGCGTACGGGAGATGCCGATCACGGCATCAAGAATGGGATACACTCGCAACTGCGTGTCCCACTTGCCCATGGCGGCCCGCTCATCCACGATGTAATCCCGAATGGCGTGGACCGCGCATTGCTGGAGCACGTACCCTGCCGTGTCGATGTTCAGCACGCTTTGGGTTTCGTAGTTTTGGGAAAACAGCCGGACCGCATATTCCAACCAGCGCCGCGTGGGTCCGGTGCAGCACATGGTGGGGTGCTCCTCCGTAAACCAGACCTGATACGGCACCGCGTTGGAGCGCCCTCCGTAGGCGATGACGCCCGCCATCTGCAGCCCTTCGAAATGGTCCCGCGGCAGGAACCGCACTTCGTGTCCTTCCGGCACTTCCCGAACCCAGTTTTCCGGGGTCAGATAGAAATCCCGCAGCCGCGGCTCGTGGCCGCGCAGCAGATCCTGCGGGTCATAAATACGCAGCGGCCCGGTCGGGGACGTGGCGTACACCAGCGCGGCACGCGCTCCCTCGGAAAAATGGGACAATCCGTCCCGCAGTCCGTCGAGAATGTGGAAGATGCAGATGTTTTCAAACGAATTTCGTCGCATGCCGCCCCCTCGCGCCCGCGTTGGATGGAATCCTTGTCCAATTGTGACCCATTCGGGCCGATGTGTCCATGAGCAAACAACGAAAACCCGCCAAGGCCGTGACCTCCGCGCCGACTCGCCTGTTTGTTGACCATGCGTAGTACATAGCATGCCATGGACCGCTGGATTTTCTGTAGGACGCGGGAAGCGGCGTTGGCCGTTGCAGGTGCTTGAGCGTACTCCAGTGGGCCAACAGGGACGGGAAAGCGCAGATGTCCGGCAGCAGCGATACTGAGGGGTGCCCGCGTTTCATGCAAGCAGGCCCCCCTCGCTCCATCCTGGTTCAGGATCGATCCGAATGTACCACCCAGCGGAGCATGCGGTCCAACAACTCCAGTTCGTCCACACTGCCGTGGACGATCTTCAGCCGCCCACTGTTGACCAGGCAGGAAAGCCCATGCACGGTGGACCAAAGGGAGAATCGCAGGGTTTCCTGATCCACGTCGCCCAATTTTCCGCTCTGCACGGCCTCCTGCACCAGATTGGTGAAGAATGCATAGCCTTCCATGGGTTCGCTTTCATAATCCATCAATTCTTCCGGACCCTGCCCGGCAAGATCATACATCAGGGCAAAGGCGTCCGGATGCGCCAGGGCAAAGCGGACGTAGCCCCTGCCGAACTCCACCAGCCGCTGGACCGGATCGGTGGAGACCATTTCAAACTGCACGATTTCGACCAGTCGTTCGAATCCCTCGTGCCGCAGGGCGTCCATTATTTCCCGTTTGTTGCGGAAGTGTCGATAAATGGCGGCCGCACTACAACCCACTCGGCGCCCAATGGCGCGCATGGTCACGTTGCTGTACCCTTTCTCCCGAAAGAGCATACGGGCTCCGTCCATAATCTTGGTTCTCACATCCATCCTCCTGAAGACGCGCCGCGCGCGTCAACACCTTGGTTTGTCTCGCCCCTCGGTTCCTTAAACGCTTCCGCTGTCCGCGGAATGAAATGTCATCACGTGATCAGGTCTTGAGCACGTCCAGAATCCCTATGCGCGAAGCAAGCCAAGCCGGGTACGATCCGGCGAATAACCCCAGCAACCCCGACCCCACAAGCGTAAAGCCGAACATGTACGGATTGAGCACCAACGGGAACGGGGTCAGCGAGGTGAACAGCAGCACCAGCACCAGGCAGACCAGCACCCCACCGGCCCCACCGGATGCGGAGAGCAGCCCGGCCTCGAACATAAACTGACGGACGATGTCGGACCGGCGCCCGCCCACGGCCCGGCGCACCCCGATTTCCACCCGTCTGGCCCGAACCATGAGGATCATGATGGACAAAATGCCCATGCCCCCCACGGCAAAGGAAATCGTCGAGGAAATCACACCCAGGGTCTGCATCAGGTCCAGTGCCTGGCGTTGCAGCTGGATGACCTCCCGCGCCTCCAGCACATCGAAGTCGTCTTCCTGGCCCGGCCGGATGTCGTGCCGCAGGCGCATTAGGTTTACGATGCTCTTTCGGGCTGCCGCAAAATCCGCCCCATCCACAAGACTGAGATTCACCCCGGTAAGCCAGTCCACGTTGGCGGCCCGGCGCATGTAGGTGGAAAGCGGCAAAAAGACCTGCTCATCCTGGTTCTCGCCGGAAAGATCCTGCCCCTTGCCCTCCATGACCCCAACAACCCGGAACGAGGCGCGGTAAATGCGCACCTTCCGGCCCAGGGCGGCCTGGGGCGAGCCGAACAGCCGGTTGGCGATCTCCCGGCCCAGCACCACCACCTTAGCCCGGCTACGCTCCTCCTCCATGGTGAAGAACCGGCCGAACTGGGGATAAAAACTGCGCACGGTCTGATAATCGGGCCAGGTGGCCATGACTCGAGCGTCCGTAACGCCCTGGGCGCTGCGCACGGGCATGGCCGTGGAGATATACGGCGCTCCGGCCCGCACCTGCGGCAGGGACTGGATCAAAGCCAGGGCATCGGATACTTTGAAATTTGTATTGAAATCCTTAACCCCCACGGAGCCGCTCCGCCGAAAACGCACCCGCCCGGAAACAACGGACATGAGGTTCGGTCCCATGGCCTCGGCCTGCATCTCCGCATTGCGGACCATGATGTCGCTCACGGTTTGCACGCCGGTGAAGGCCAGCGCCCCGAGAAACACGCCCAGCATGGCCAGCACCGTGCGCAGCTTGCGGGCCATGAGCGAGGCATAGGCAATGTGCAGGTTGACCATTACGGACATGCGCCGCTCTCCCAGGCATCGGTAAGATCCGCATGAGCGCGTTGTAACTCGTCCTCCTGCCGCTGTGCCAATTCCGTTGCCATACGTTGCACGTCCCGGTCGGAAAATCGCGAGCGCAGCTTGACCAGATTCCCTTCCCCATTGCCGGCCGCCCCTTTGGCCCGGCGCGCGGCCACGCCGGAACGCTTGAGGTGCTCCACTCGCAGCCAGCCCTGGCAAACCGTATACCCGCCCTGGGCCACGGCGCGCAGATCGCAATCCAGGTCGTCGAATTGGGATGGGGAATAGCGAATATCGAACCCGCCCCGTTCTACCAGGGACCGGGTGCGGAAAAGATGGCAGCAGCCCGTGACCGAGGCGCAGCAGCGCAAGCTGTCGAACCGGCCCAGATCAAATCCCTGATGCTGCAAATCCGTGACCGGGAGGGCGGGCGTTTGCCCGCGGGGTTCGGTCCCCGGTTCCGGGGTGTGGGCAACCCGGAGATGCAGGTCCGCGCTTTGCAGCACCCAGGGCCGTCCCGCGTCCACCACCGTGCATCCCCAGGCCTGCGCATCGGGATACCGGCGGGCCGCTGCACCGAGCCGCTCAAACCAGCCCGAAGGAACCAGGGCATCGTCATCCAAAAAAACGGTCCAACGCCGGGAGCGCACATCCTCCCGGGCCAAAAGCCAATTCCTGGCTGCGGGGGCGCCCACGTTCACGTCCAGGCGCACATGCTCGAACCGGTCCCGGCCCCAGCGCCCGCACCAGTTGCGAAGGGTTTCCGGGGTCTGATCGGTACTGCCGTTATCCAGAACCACCACACGGGTTTCCCGCAAAAAATCGGACGTGGCCGCCGCCTCCAAAGCCGTCAGAGCGCGGTGCAGATCATCCTGCTTGTTCCATGAATACAACAAAATGGAACAGCCGCCCGCAAGAGGAGCGAACTCCTGGTCCCGGCCAAGCAGTACGTCCCGGGAGCGCAACGCCAGATTCACGTTCCAGGGCCGGGCTTCCAGGACGCCGCGCCAGAGGGAGAGCGCCCGCTCCGGGTCACCCGAACGATACAGGGCGTGCGCCAGCCGCTCCCGCATTCCCGCAAGGGGAAGCTCTTCGGCCAAAGCGCTCAACCGATCCACGTGCATGCCTGGCTCCACCACGGCGTACAAATCCGCGCTGAGCATGGTCCGCAAGGTTGGTTCGGGCAGCCAGTCCGGGTTTTGGGCGAATTGAGAAATAAAGGACAGAATGTCAGCGGGTTCACCCTCAAGCAGAAGGACTTCCACAACGGCCCGCAACAGGTGGGGATCCTGAGCCTGCGTCCGCTGCTCCAACAACTGGCGCAGCCCCTGGAGATCGCCGCGGTTTGCCAGCCGTTCGGTACGCGCCTCGGGCCGCCAATGCTCCACAAGCCAACGCAATGCATTTCGCACTGTGGGGGGGAGGGCGCTGTCGCCCAGGGTCAGCAGGGGGTGGGCCAGGGCGCCGTTCAGGGCATCCTCTTCCCAGGCCGCGAGGAGCAGGTCGAACCCCAGACGGGCCAGGAAGCCGGAGCGTTCCGGAGAACCGGCGTGCACGCGGGACGCGGCCAAAGAGCCGCGCGCAAGCCCCGCCAGATGGGACCGGCCCGTTCCGCCCGCCAGCAATCCCAAACGGAGCTGGTGAGGCACTTCAGCCCATGGAAATGTTCGCACGTCTTTCCCCCAACCTTTCGGCCGACCCTATGGGATTGACCGGGCCGCGTTGACATCCCGAGCAGCCCAGGCCACAAACAATACCAACCTGTCGGACAAAAGACCAGAGAGGAACGCATGCCTTCTCAATTTGTCGGTTCAAATTCTTCAAAATGGCTCATAAAAGCGGCGCAAACGCATGTTTCCCGCCTTGGACTGCAACAACCGCAACCTATATTGCGGTCCCTTCTTCTGGAGCAAGACGCATGACCAATCGACCGCCTCATATCTGCGCCGTGATCCTGCACTATGGCGACCCCGGACTGACGGCCCGCGTGCATAGCCAATTGCTGGAGGGGCTGGAGCCGCGACTGCAACAGGCTGTACGAGTACTAGACAACGCCGCGCCCGAGACCTACGCCGAGGCATGGACCCGCTTGCCGGAGAATCTGTTTTGGGCAGGCGCCCTGGACTGGACCGTGGACCATTTCATCCGCAACGAGCCGGACTACACCCACCTCTGGTTCCTGAACAACGACGTGTCCTTCTCCACCCCTGGACCGCATCTGCCAAAAGCCGCGGCCCGGCTGCAATGGATCGAATCCCGGATCGGTACGGTGGGCGTATACTCGCCCTCGGCTCTGCGCAATCCCTACCACGCCCAGATGGTGCGCAATCCTGACGCGCAGATTCGGCGCACCCCGTTTGTGGACGGCATTGCCCCACTTTGGAACCTGGCAACGTTGCAGGAATTGGGAGGGATTGATCTTCGTGGAAACCGTCAAGGGTATGGCGTGGATATATACACGAGCCTGCGGCAGCACCAGGCCGGGTATGGCGTGGTGGTGGACCACCAGCTTGCGCTGCGGCATACCTACCATAGCACGGCCCGCTCGATTCCCGGCTTTTTGGATGCCTCGGCCCGAGCCGAACAAGCCTATCTGGGTTCCCGGCTGGGTGCGGACTACAAGACGCTGCTGGAGGAATTACGCGCTCAAAGCAGCGACCATGTGAAGCTTTAATATCCTGGACACACTATATTTATTCATTCACCCAGCGTCTACCCGAACAGCTATTGCGCTGCTTTCCCCTGCCGTCCGCAACTTCGCTTGCACACTCATCCCGGCAGAGCGCTCTATGAGCGGGACCGAGCACAGCGCGACCATGCGCCTGTTTCCCCAAAATATGCTCTTGATCAGCAATGAATTTTCCGGCGCTGCGTTTTATTGATCACTTTGCGCTCAAGAACGATATCAGCTTTTTTTCACGTGAAAAAAATTTTTATCTTGTCTTGATTATGACTGCTCACATTCGCTGATCCACCTCTGATCCACAAAAGAACACAATCTATTCTCCTCAGCCAATCTGAGGTCCACTTTTGCGGCATTTTTCTCTCTTTGGGTGCAACAAAAACGTTGCCCGGACTTGTGACCTTTTGCTGTTGATCGGGTCATCGCCTGGAATCATGCTCCTCTGCCGTCACCGTGGGGGCCAGCTTTCCGGCTCCAGGTCCGGGCATGGCTCCGGCTCCCAAGCCGGCAGCTCCTTCCGCACCAGGAACCCCTTCCGTGCCGGCATCGGTACGGTCTTCCTCAATCACGCGCATGTCCCTCCACCGGCCACGCCGGAACCGGATGCCGAACACCAGGGCCAAGACCGCGGCATAGACGAAGAAAATCGTCCAGGGAGCCTGATAGCCCATCCCGAGCACCTCCACGCTCACATACAGCGGCAGCACCATGACCAGCAGGGAGGAAAGGGCAATGGTCCACATCACGAAGCGGGTGTCCCCGGCTCCCTTGAGCGCCCCGGAATACACGAGCACCAAAGCGTCCAACAGGCTGTACGCCGCCACAAAGCGCAGCATGACCACGCCCATGCGCTCCACAGGCAAGAATTGCGCCTCGGTCATGTCCATGGGCTGGAAAAGATGCAGCACAGGCTCGGGCGCGGCCACCCAGAGCACCCCAAGACTGCCCATATAGAGCATGCCGAGGCGGGCGGCATTGCGGGTGGCGCGTGCGCCCTGTTCCGGCAGCCCCGCGCCCACGGACTGTCCCACCAGGATGCTTGTGGCGATGTGCAGCCCTACGCAGGGCAAAAATGCCACCGTGTCCAGTGACATAATGATGTTCGTGGCCGCCAGTTCCGCGGTTCCCAGTCGGCCGACCACAAAGACGAAAAACGAGATGGCGAACATATCCAGGAAGAACTGCACCCCTCCGGGCAGGCCAAAGCGCATCAACCGGCGCAGAATCTCCCGATCCGGCCGCCAGGCAGAGCGTATCTTGTAAAGCCGTTCATTTTCCTTCCGAAAAATCAACAGGCAGAACAGCACCGAGGGGATAGCCGTGCCGCACACCGTGGCCAGCCCCGCGCCCTTGATGCCTAGCTCCGGGAACGGGCCGACACCGTATATCAGCATATAATCCAGCGGCACGTTTACCAGCATTCCTGCCATGTTCACCAGCATCACGGCCTTGGTCATGCCGCGGCCGGAATAAAAGCACGCCAGCACCGACCCCAGCACCGCAAACCCTGCCCCCAGGCTCAGGATCCGAAAATACGAAATTTCAAGCTCCACAATCGCGGGTGCATGGCCGGACCAGCCGAAAATAATCCCCCCGGCAAGCCCCAGGGAAGCCAGCACCACCCAGGCAGGCAAACAGAACCAGATGCCCTGCCAGAGCGCCGCGCCCACGCGCTCATGCCGGCCAGCACCGGTGTACTGGGCCACGAACACGCTGACATACTCGCCCACGCCCATGAAAAACGAAATGAACAAAAAACTGGCAATGCCCGCTGGCAGGGCCGCGGCAATGGTTTCCAGGGAGTAGTTGGACAAGAAGATGCGATCCGTGAACTGCATCACCGTATGGGAAATCATGCTCATGACCAGCGGGATTCCCACGGCCAGCACCTGGCCGTATCCACCGGGACCGGTCCAGGAATGCCGCATTCTCTGTTGTGCCGTTTCGAACATGTCCCTACCCTCTATCCCCGCGCCTTGATTTGAAACAATGCACGCGGCTTTTCTTTATGCTATGACCGATCCAATCGGTCCTGACGGTACTTATTTCGCGTTTCAGCAAGTGAATAGGGGGATATATATGTTCCCCCGCTCCGGGGCAACCTCGGAACATCAACACCATAGGAGGACTCCACCATGACCCGAAAAACCAAAGGTGCCTGGAACCCCTATCTTGCGGGAGCCCTCACCGGGCTGCTGCTTGTGCTTTCGGTCTGGATCGCGGGCAAGTATTTCGGCGCATCCACGTCCTTTGTGCGGACCGCCGGGCTTATCGAACAGACCATTGCACCGGATCGTGTTGCCGGGCTTGACTATTTCATGAAATACTTCAACAAAAACAGTGGAATTGATTGGCAGTGGATGTTCGTGCTCGGTATTTTCCTCGGCTCGTTCCTCTCTTCCAATGCTTCGCACAGCTTCCGCTGGACCCCGGTTCCCGAGTCCTGGAAAAACCGCTTCGGTGCCAGCGCCCTCAAGCGCGGCCTTGCTGCCTTTGTGGGCGGATTCATCGCCCTGTTCGGCGCCCGGCTTGCAGGCGGCTGCCCCAGCGGCCACGGGCTTTCCGGCCTGGCGCAAATGGCCGTGAGCGGTTACCTGGCTCTGTTCATGTTCTTTGTTGGCGGGCTGGTCATGGCCCGACTGCTCTACAAGGGGAGATAAGCCCATGCAGCTCATTTACGGACTCGCCACCGGCATGCTCTTCGGCGTGCTGCTGCAAAAGGCCCGCGTACTGCGCTACGACAAACAGGTGGGCGCGCTTCGGCTCAAAGACATGACCATTGTCAAATTCATGCTCTCCGCCATCCTTACCGCCATGATCGGCATTTACCTGCTACGCGACATGGGCATGGTGGAACTGAGCATCAAAGGCCTTTCCCTGGGCGGACAAATCGGGGGCGGCCTGCTCTTCGGCCTGGGCTGGGGCTTGCTCGGCTACTGCCCTGGAACGTCCTGGGGCGCTGTGGGCGAAGGCCGATACGATGCCATCTGGGGCATTGTGGGCGGCTGGCTCGGTGCCGCGCTTTACGCCGAGGTCTATCCAACCATGCAATCCACGGTGCTTGCCTGGGGCAACTTCGGCAAGGTCACGCTGCCCCAGCTTTTCGGCCTGAACCACTGGGTCATGGCCGGGCTGCTGGTCATCGCGTTTCTTTTCCTGTTCCGCTTCTTTGAAAAAAAGAGTCTCTAAAACGGCTCTGCATCACCTGACGATCAAGGGGTTCCGCGTCTTGCGGAATCCCTTTTTTTCTCTTCGCCGCTTTTCTCCCTATGGTTCTCCCCGTCCTCTCCTGCTCCAACCGTGCGATCCATCTCCGCCTCCCACCGACCAGAAATCGCCATAGCCCTTTGCTTCGGGGTTACAGCATGGATAAAAAAAGGTATTGTACTATACCATTGTGGTTCATGCGCCATCACCAGGATATTTGCCGTGGCTGATACAAAAACAAATCAAGAGATTAGCGCCTTGCGCGAGGAAAACGCCCGATTGCGGCGACGCCTTGCGGATATGGAAACCGCCTGTGTGCAAACGGACCGGGAAAGCGGCGTCTTTCTTTCCGGTCCGCTGGTGCTGTTCAAGCTCAAGGCTGATTCACATTGGACGTTCACATACACCTCACCGAACCTTTTGGAGCTGACCGGGTATGATCCCAACGAACTGGTCCAAAAAGGCACAACCTTTCAGGACATGATCCACCCGGCGGATCAGCCCGCTGTAACAACACGGATTTCCGCCCTTCTTTCCGGCACGCAACGAAGCGGCACCCTGCCTGCCTTTCGCCTGGAAACCAAAGACCGCTCTATTATCTGGGTGCAATGCCACATCACCATTCTGCGCGACGAGGCAGATCGACCGGTTTGGATTGTCGGATATTTGCTCGATATTTCCGCCCAGCAGAACATGCAGCAGGAATTGCGACGGTCCCGTGCACGGCTGGAAATGGCCCAACGCCTTGCTCGGACCGGCAGTTGGTCCTGGTACGAGGACACCGGGCATATCTTCTGGTCCGACGAGGTCTACCGCATTTACGAACGCGACCGCTCCCTTGGGCCGCCCAGTTATGACGAATACTTCACCCTGCAACATCCCCTGGACCGCGACCGTGTCCGGCAGACCATCCGCCAGACCATGCGCGAAGGCGGGGAGTATGAAATCGAACACCGCATTGTCCTGGCTTCGGGGGCGATCAAGCACGTTCTGGGCATTGCCCGGGTGGAGCACGATGAACGCGGCCGCGCGCGCGGCCTGTTCGGAACCGTGCAGGACATCACGGAACGCAAACAGGCCGAAGAACAACAGCATGCCTTTACGGAACGCATCGCCCTGGCATCCGAAGCCGGGGGCATGGGCATCTGGGAATGGGATCTGCAAAGCAGCGAACTGAACTGGAACAACCGCATGTATACCCTTTACGACATTGCGCCCACGGAGTTCAGCGGGCTATACGACGCCTGGCGTCAGCGCGTACACCCGGACGACATAGCCTTTACCGAGTCGTCCCTTTGGGAGGCCTTATCCGAGGACAAAGAGTGGCACCATGAATTCCGCATCGTCCTGCGCGACGGTTCCATCCGCCACATCCAGGCCGCAGCCCGTCTGCATCGTGAGCGGCACGGCAACTCCCGGCGCATGGTGGGCATCAACCGGGACGTGACCCGCTCGCGCGAGGCGGAACACGAACTGCGGCGCCTGGCCACCACGGACGCCCTGACGGGGCTCCTCAACCGCGCCCGATTCATGCAGCTGGCAGAGCGGGAGTTTGAACGCCATAAACGCTATCACACGCCGCTCACCATGATCATGTTCGATGCCGACCATTTCAAAGCCGTCAATGATGAGCACGGCCACGATGTGGGCGATACCGTTCTCCGCGCCATCGGCGAAATCACCCGAAAGCAATTGCGCGAAGTGGACGTATTGGGCCGTATCGGCGGGGAGGAATTTGCCGTGGCTCTTCCTGAAACAACACGGACAAAGGGAACGTTGGTGGCGGAACGCATCCGCACCGCTATAGCAGACACTGACGTGCAAACCCCCGGCGGCCGGACGGTCCGTTTCACCATCAGTCTCGGCGTTGCCGAGGCGGGCCGGGAAGCAACGCGTTTGTCCGACTTGCTTCGCACAGCGGACAAAGCCCTGTACAAAGCCAAAAACAATGGAAGGAACAGAGTTGAGGAGTTTGATTGATCCACGGTGATCATAGGCGTGATCCTGATGAGCACCGCATCGCACACCATCGGCGTGACGCCCGGATGGAACGCGTTTTCCAGGGGTTGGACCGATGATTTTGTTCCGGGAAGTCGCTCGCCCCGGCTACCTGGATTTCTTCACCACCTCCTGCATAACCTGCAACAAATCCGCCAGTTCCACGGGCTTGGAAAGATACCCGCTCATGCCTTCGGCAAGAAAGGTTTCCCTGTCTCCCATCATGGCATGTGCAGTGAGCGCCACAATGGGTATGTCGGCCTGGGCCTGGAACTCCTCGTCCGAACGGATTCGACGCATGGCTTCCAAACCGTCCAGTTGCGGCATGCGGATGTCCATAAGCACCACATCGTATTCGTTCTGCCGCATCTTTTCCAATGCGTCATATCCATTGGTCACCGCGTCCACGCTATGCCCATGATGTTCCAGCAGTCGCCGTATGGTCAGGCTGTTCACATCATCGTCTTCCGCCAATAGAATGCGGTATGTCATATCGCTCATTGCGCGTCCTCCCGTGAGTCAATTCTCTTCACTGTTTGTTACGGTATTTTTCACTTCTTGGTTTTGCACTTCCGCTACGCCCAATTCCAAGGCGCAATAAATATCCGTCCCGTTATTCACCTCGCTGGAAATGCACAGCGCGCCGTCCAGCAACCGCACCAGTCGGACCACAATGGCCAGCCCCAACCCGGCGCCTTCATAGTTTCGTTCATACGCCACCTCGCCGGGAACAAACGTATCCAGCAGCGTGCTTAGACAGTGTAGTCACGAGATTGTCTAGAGTTTGATTTTGTGGCATACTTTGCTTGTCAAAACACAAGCGAGGATGCAATGCCGAAACCAGCGCATAGACGCCACGACATCTCCAACAAGGTTTGGAAAAAACTTGAACCACATCTCCCTGGGCGCAAGGGGAGTTGGGGCGGACTTGCCCGCGACAACCGCCAGTTTATCAACGCCGTATTTTGGGTAATGCGGACGGGTGCACCTTGGCGAGACCTGCCTCCTGACTTTGGTGGGTGGAGCAATACTCATCGGAGATTCATTCGTTGGCGAGACAAAGGTGTCTGGGAGAAATTGTTAGAAATTCTGATAGATGAACCCGATTATGAATGGCTAATGATTGATGCAAGTCATTGCAAAGTTCACCCACATGCCGCAGGAGCGAGAGGTGGAAACCAAGATATGAGCCGCACAAAAGGGGGCTCAACACAAAACTGCATTTGGCCGTGGATGCGCATGGTATGCCGCTCAGGATCATTGCTACAAAAGGTACAGCAGCAGATTGTTCTCAGGCAATCGCTTTGATTGAGGGATTCTCCGCGCAAAAGCTGCTTGCTGATCGCGGCTATGACTCCGATAAGATCGTCACACAGTCCATGCTACAGGGCATGGAGCCCGTGATACCTCCTCGAAGGCATCGTAAAAAGCCTCGGCATTACGATGCCGAGGCTTACAAAATAAGACATTTGGTTGAAAATGCTTTCCTTTATCTGAAGCAATGGCGCGGCGTTGCAACTCGCTACGCCAAGAATACAGCATCGTTTCTCGCCGCAGTTCATATCAGGTGCATCTTTTTGTGGGCTTCAATCTCGTGACTACACTCTCTAAG
>NZ_FUYC01000020.1 GCF_900167125.1 Paucidesulfovibrio gracilis DSM 16080 | reverse complement strand
ATCCCGGCCGCGCAAAGCGCGGGCGGTAAATGGGAGTCCAGGGGGCCACGGGCCTCCTGGCCGCCGGAGGCAAAAATGCCGGGATCGGTTCCTCGGAGCAGTCTGGCTGGCCGGAGGCTGGAATTTGCTTCTGCGTTGTTTTTTTTAGTGAAACCAGTTATCGCTGTTTTCAGTTTGAATCGCGGCTTGTTATTCGCCACCACCGCAGCCAGGAAGCTCCTGATGTCCGCAGACTGGAATCTTTCTCTTAAGCCGAAAGAAAACAAGAGCCAGCACGTTTGGACCGTGATTCTGGTATTGGTTGGTTTGGGTCTGTTGGCCTTATTTTTCAGCCAGAATTCCCGATTTGACTTACAGGCGCTGGGCAGCGAATCCCGGCGTTCTGCCAAGCGGCTTGTCTGGACCGGACCGCTCACGCCCAAGGAGTTGCGCTGGAGTGGCGGGGAGGAGCGGCTTATTGACGGTCTGCTTGCCGGGGAACTGGCGCATGCGCGGCAGTTGCGCATTCATGTGGAAGCCCAGGACAAATATGCCGAGCTGAACCGGGACACGCCGTTGCGCTATTGGTATGAGATGGATGTGCAAAACGGGGAGCGCATCCGTTCCGTGGTGCTACGTTCCACGCCGGACGATCTTTCTTCCCAGCTTGTGCGGCGGCTCAGGGCGGACGCTCGTGATTTTCGACACACCCGCCGCCAAATGGGTACGGAAAAGGTCGATTCCTTCACCAACTCCATGTAGGGTGTTCTCGGCGCATCGGGCGTCATTCTCCATCAGCCACAGTGGACCATGCAGCCACCCACTCCCGGCACGCGGGCATTCCGCGCGTTCCGGGGTGCTCTTATTGGACAGGCGCGCATGAATCCTATACAAGTGGCTCCACCGAAAAACTGGAACCCACGGACCGCGTATATTCTATGGACACCGCCAAGATCCGCAATTTCAGCATCATTGCTCACATCGACCATGGCAAATCCACCCTGGCCGACCGCATCCTTGAGCTTACGGGCCTGTTGACGGACCGTGACAAGAAGGAGCAGTACCTGGACCGCATGGAGCTGGAACAAGAACGGGGCATCACCATCAAGGCGCAGGCCGTGCGCATCCCCTACACAGCGCCGGACGGACAGGAATACACGCTCAATCTCATTGATACGCCCGGCCATGTGGACTTCAGCTACGAGGTTTCCCGTTCCCTGGCCGCGTGCGAGGGCGCGTTGCTCGTGGTGGACGCCACCCAGGGCGTGGAGGCCCAGACCCTGGCCAACGTGTATTTGGCTCTGGACAACGACCTGGAAGTGATCCCGGTGTTGAACAAGGCGGATTTACCCAGCGCCGAGCCTGAGCGGGTGGCCGAAGAAATCGAAGAGGTCATTGGCCTGGACGCGTCCGGGGCTGTGACCGTAAGCGCCAAGACCGGCCTGAACGTGGACCAGGTGCTCCAGCAGATCGTGGAGCAGCTGCCCCCGCCCAAGGGTTCTGCGGACGCGCCGTTCAAGGCGTTGATTTTTGACTCCTGGTATGACTCCTACCAGGGCGTTGTGGTGCTGTTTCGCATCATTGACGGGAGCCTGAAAAAGGGTGACCGCATCCGTATTTTTTCCACCAAGCGGGACTTTGAAGTCACCAAGCTGGGCGTGTTTTCGCCCGGCCCAAAGGATGTGAAGGAGCTTGGTCCCGGCGAGGTTGGTTTTCTCTGCGCTTCCATGAAGGAGCTGGGCGATGCGCCGGTTGGCGACACCATCACCAAGCCGGAGAATCCCACGGACACGCCGTATCCCGGATTCCAAAAGGTCAAGCCCATGGTCTTTGCCGGGCTGTATCCTGTGGAGCCGGCGGAATATGAAACCCTTAAGGCCGCATTGGAAAAGCTCCAGCTCAACGACGCGGCGTTCACCTTTGAGCCGGAAACTTCCCAGGCTTTGGGATTCGGGTTCCGATGCGGCTTTCTCGGCCTGCTGCACATTGAGATCATTCAGGAGCGCCTGGAACGGGAGTTCGAGGCTCGCTTGATCACCACGGCTCCGTCCGTGGTCTACCAGGTGCGCAACACGGACGGCGAGGAACTGCTCATCGACAACCCCAGCAAGCTGCCCGATCCCCAGGAGATCGAGGTGGTCCGCGAGCCGTATGTGCGCCTGGAAGTCCATGTACCCAACGACTTTGTGGGCGCGGTTTTGGCGCTGTGTGAAGAAAAGCGCGGCATTCAGAAAAATATCAACTATGCCGGGATAAACCGTGTCATCATCACCTATGAGATTCCGTTCGCGGAAATCATGTACGACTTTTTCGACAAGTTGAAGTCCTCCACCAAGGGCTATGCCTCCCTGGATTACGAGGTCATCGACTACCGCGAAGCCGACATGATCAAGCTGGACATTCTCATCAACGGCGATCCCGTGGACGCCTTTTCCATCATCGTGCATCGGGAGAACGCCCCCCGCATGGGTCGCAGCCTGGCCCTGAAGCTGAAGCGGTCCATTCCGCGCCAGATGTTCGAAGTGGTCATCCAGGCGGCCATCGGCCGCAAGATCGTGGCCAAGGAGCGCAACGCGCCCTTCCGCAAGGATGTCACGGCCAAGTGCTATGGCGGCGACATTACACGAAAGCGTAAGCTCCTGGAAAAGCAGAAGGAAGGCAAAAAGCGCATGCGTCGCATGGGCAATGTGGAAATCCCGCAGGAGGCCTTCCTTGCCGTGCTCAAGGCCGGGGATGAATAAGGCCGGATCCAACTAATCAACGCGCAAGAGGAATTCCCCCATGTTTTTCAGGAAGAAAAAATCCGCTGCCCCCGACGACCCCATTGCCAAATTGCGCGAGTGGATCGAGGCCATTGTCATTGCCGTGATTCTGGCCCTGTTCATCCGTTCCTTTGTGGTGCAGGCGTTCAAAATCCCGTCAGGCTCCATGCTGGAGACGCTGCAAATCGGCGACCACCTGCTCGTGACCCGCTTTTCCTACGATATCAAGGTACCCTTCACCAACATTTCCATCCTGCCCACGGGCGATCCCGACCACGGCGACATCATTGTGTTCGAGTATCCGGAAAACCCGAGCATGGACTTCATCAAGCGCATCATTGGTCTGCCCGGGGACCGCATCGAAATCCGCGACAAGGTGGTCTACCGCAACGGCCAGGCGCTGGACGAAGCGTACATCCAGCACTCGGATCCGCGCATCCTGCCCAGCCGCCGCGACTTTTTGGCCGAGTTCACCGTACCGGAAAACAAATACTTTGTGATGGGCGACAACCGCGACGACTCCCGCGACTCCCGTTTCTGGGGATTTGTGGACCGCGAGGCCATCATCGGGAAAGCCTGGATTTTATACTGGTCCTGGGATCATTTAGACAGCAGCGTGCGCTGGAATCGCATCGGGGATCTTGTGCGCTGACGCACTCCGACCCGTTTACAGCGTGCTGTAAACAACCGCCCAACGCACAGTATGTCCGTGCGTTGGGCGATTTTTTTTGGCGAACCTGAGTGGAAAAGCGTCAACCTCCAGGCCGGTTCACAAGCGGGCGCACCAGGAGCCAGCAAAACCGGCGGGCAATGCAGCCAGGGTCACTGGCCGGGCTTGATTCCCAACTGGCGGCAGAACCAGGCCGCACTGCTCCGGTTCACGGGTCCGTGAACAGTGGACGTGTTGAACCACTCCTCTCCGGCACGGCGGCTCTTGTCGCAATCCCACCATTCCGCACGGCCCACGCAGGCCTCTTGCTGCTCATCCCATGTGTAGGGCTGCACCAGCCGCATTTCCCCGCCGCAAAAATTCGCGCCGTTGACCTTGCGGCAGCCTTCCAACAACTTTTGGGTCTCCACCGTGGTTTTGTAGGTGTTGATGCAGTCGCACAACGCCTGATGCTCCAAGGCGGGATCAGGTTTGGGTTCGGGCTTGGGTTCTGGTTTGGGCGGACGCGGTTTCTGCGTGTCGGGCCGGGGTGGAGCCGGGGAATCCGGTTCCGGGGCAGGCTGTTCCAGGGGAATGAGCTGCAGCCTGGCCGTGGCTTGGCCTCCGGGCAGGGCGCGAACCCTTGTGACGTCGCCCGCATATCCCGGTGCCGAGCCGCGCACCGTATACATCCCCCCGGGGACATCCTCAAACCGTGCCCGCGCCCCTGTTGTGGAAAGCCCGGCCGGGCCGTCCGCCTGAATCGTTGCCGAGGAAACAGGAGCGCCGGATGCCGCGTCCACCACGTCAACCGCCAGGGTCGCATGCGCCAGGGACGCCCGCAGCCGAACCGTGATCTGTTCCTGCCTCGGGGTCTCGCCCTCATTAAAGGCCGTGGAAAAGGTGATCCGAACCGTGCAATCGGACCGCGCCCCGGGTGTGGGCCGAATTCGCAGTGTACGCAATGCACGGGCATAGGATGCGTTTTCCGACGCGAACCAGAATTTTGAACCATGCTTGGGCCAATTCCCTTCCAGTACCCATCCCTCGGTATGGTTGGTTTCCACGGCCACGCGCACGCTATAGCCGGGCCGAAACTGCTCCACCATATGCTCCTGTAACCAGACTCCGGCCTGTTCCACTCCCCGTTCACAAATAATGCGCTCATAGAACCCATAGTTGGAAGGAACCACGCGTCCCAATCCAAATAAGGCTTCCAGTTCCAGACGGAATTCCGCGGGTTGATTCGTCGAGGCCGGGGCTACGGCTTCCAGGCTCGCGGGCTGGCCGTTGATTACGGCACGCAGCGGCCTTGGAACGTTCGCATACACGCCGCGAGCCAGCAGCAAACCGAAATCTCGCTGCTGGTCCAGCCACTCCGCAGAGCGTTGGCGGTCCGCCTCCATGCGGGCAAAAAGCCGGGGCGTGATGTCCCCGGACCCTTCGGAAGCGAACAGTCCGGCCCGCCAGGACTTGGCCAGTTCCAAATACTGGTTCACGCCCGCCCGAATCATCTCCATACTGGTGAACCGACAGGCCAGGGTCTGCCGGGTCAAACCGCGGAACGGACTCTGATCCCAGGTAAAAATCTGCACGGGCGAAGCCATGGCATAGATATGGCCCGCGAGAAAACTGTCGTTAATGGTGTCAAAGACGAGTTCGTTGCCGGCCCATTCCACGCCCGCCACAAACACTTCCCGGGCCAGCTCGGCCACAATGCCCGCGACCAGGGCCGGAGGAACCGCGTATCCGGCCAGGGCCAGCCCGGTTTCCAGGGCCGCCGCCTGGATGCCTCCCTCGTAGTAGGCCTTCATGATCATATAGGCGTCCAGCGCGGCCAGAGGAACCTTGGCCCGGCGAAATACGCGGGTGAGCAGGCTGTCGCGCATCTTCACGGCGCGGGCCGGGCCGCCCGCCCGGTCCAGCAATCCGGCCCGGTGCAGGCGCTCCACAAGTTCCACGTCGTCACGGGCATTGATCAGGTAGCGGCGGGTATCGCGGACAAAGGAACGCAATTCCGCTTCCAGGGCGATTTTGCTTTCCACGCCCAGGGCGTCACGCAGCCGCTCTGCGGCACGCCCGGCGTCGCGTCCGACTTCGGCCTTGTATCGCAGCAGAGCGCGCATGCGGGTGCGCATGGCTTCGGGCAATTCATCCAGGCCGTTCAACGTGCCGATGTTGCGGCGCAGGTGTTCCTTGAGAAACGATTCGTAGTTATCCAGATATTTGGCGGCTTTTTCCGCCTGCACCAGGGTAGGCTTGGTGGAATACCGCTCCAGAAACACCACGGAATCCTCCACGAACCGATAGGCTCCCTCCACCTGGCGCGGAATCTTCTGACCCGTGTCGATCCAAAAGCGCTCTGTGCGCGCACGGCGCGGCCGGATGCCCTCCGGTCCCGCCTCCATCACAAAACAGGAACGGTAATCCCCGGTCTTGTCCGCGTAGTCGTAGAAAAACTTTTGCCCCACCTCGCCTCGGAAGCGGTCCTCAAACAGCACGTCACGACTGAAGGTCACCTTGACCTCATGTCCGGCTCCGGCGGCCAGTTCATCCACCCGGGCCTGGATGCTCTGGGCCAGCTTTTTTTCCGTGGCCCGGTCCGCATGTCCCACGGTGATGTCGATATCCGCATTGGGTCCGGGCGAGCCGCCCATCCAGGATCCCACACCCAGCAGACGCGTTTGTGCTGCCCATTCCGGGTGTTCGGCCAGCACGTCTTCCACGGCCCGCCAAAGCAGTTTTTCCTGCTCGGCCAGGGGCAGCGCGGCCAGGGCCGGACCTCCCCCCCATGTCGCGAACAACACCATGGCCAAAACAACGGCATGCATCCAAAATGATACCAATCGATTCCCGGCAAAAACCGGACGGCAACAACGACATCGTGGCATGGTCCCCTCCCGTGCGTGTTACCGTATGAATGCCCTGTTTCCGGGATTCGCGCAAGCAGGGCAGGCGCAAAGCAGCGATCCCTCAACGCTGCTTTTCCCGTTGCGATGAGCGTAAAGCGGATAAAATGGCCAGTGATGGTCCGGCACACAAGCCCCTTTGCATGCTATTTCATCAGGAAAAGGAGGATGCTGCGGAAGCGGCAAGAAAGTCCTGCAGGTTGTTCCATTGCGCGGCCGCGTCCTCATGCCCCTGGCGGATGACCCGGCGCAGCATGGTTTGGTCGCGTTCCACGCGTCCGGCCTGGAGCGGTGCGTCCGGGCGGATCACCAGCGCCTTGCCCGTCCGTTCCAGGTCGTCGATTTCATCCATGAGCCGGTTATAGCGCTCGTGCCGGTCGCGCAGGGCGCGGTGCAGGCCGCGCAGGGTTGGATGGCGCAACCTGGCCAGCAAGCGGCCCCGGGTGGGGGATTTCCGGTAGCCCTTGGGCTGGGTGAGCACCAGCACGGGGCGCGTCAGCCCTTGGTCCCGGCTGTGTTGCAACGGAACGGGATCGGCAATGCCCCCGTCCAGCAGCAAGCGCGCCCGGCCTGCCGGGTCGGTCCAGGCCACGGGTTTGGCCAGTACGGGCAGGCTGCATGTGGCTCGCAACAGGGTCATGGTCTCGGCCCGATCCCAGGCGGACTTTTCATGATACACGGGCCGCCCGGTGCGGCAATCCGTGGTCACGACCCAGAACCGAGCGGGATTATCGAGAAACCCGGCATAATCAAACGGCACCAGCCGGTCCGGGATGTCCTGGAAGATAAAGTCCATGCCGAAAAGGTCACCCCCACGCAACAAACGTCCCATGCTCAAGTATCTTGGATCATGCACAAAGGCCACGTTGACGATCTCGTTGCGTTCCACCTGTCGGGAAAGGTAATTGGCCGCGTTGCAGGCTCCCATGGAAACGCCGAGCACATTGGGAAACCACAGACCTCGGTCCATGAACAACCGCAGCACACCGCTGGTGTAGACCCCGCGCAGGCCTCCGCCTTCCAGAATCAATGCGGTTTGTTCCAGGGCAGTGGCGGACGGCGGAACAGTGGAATGGGCCGTGGACACGTGGGCAGAAGCAGGCATGGCGAACTCCGAAGGAAGAGGAAAAACAGGACAAGTGTTCCGGATATGGTGAACGCTTCCCCAGGCGGCTGTCAATCCTGGCGTGTCGGTCGGGATCGTGCGGAACTCCCACGCAAAACAGCCCACCCGTTCCCTTGATGCCACGGGAACGGCATGGGCTGTTACATGCCGGCGGAGCGCTGCGGATCAGGCTGCGGTGCCGATCTGTTCCATTTCTTCTTCGTAGAGCAGCTTGTCCACGTTGAGCAGGATCTTGACCTCGTCGCCGATCTTGCCCATGCCTTTGATGAACCGACTGCCCTCGCCCTTGGAGACCTGCGGCGGCGGGGAAACGTTCTTTTCCGGGATATCCGCCACTTCGTTGACCGTATCCACCACCAGGCCGATGGATGTTTCGTTGATGCGCACCACTATGACACAGGTGCGGTCGTCATACTCCCGCGGCTCCATGTTGAACCGCGTGCGAACATCCATGACCGGAATGACCTGACCCCGCAGGTTGATGACTCCCTTCACAAAATCAGGCATGTCCGGGACTTCGGTAATCCTCTGGATTCCGACGATTTCTATGACGAATCGGATATCCAGCCCGTAATCCTCATTGCCCAGATGGAAGGTGAGGTATTTGTCCTTCTGGGAATCCCCGTCATCATCATCCAGGAATTCTTCCTCAATGGCATTGTTGAGCTTTTCTTCCGACATCGTGCCCTCCATGCAAAAAGATTAGCGCAAAGCTGATTGCTATTCAAAGGTATGATAAGGGATGAAACCAGAGGGTGCAAGGTTTAGCGTCAATTGATCGTACGATTATCACGGAGGACACATGCGGGTCATCATTCTTGGAGGAACAGGCTTCATCGGGCAGGCACTGTGTGTGGAACTGATGCAGGGCGGACACGAAGTGGCCGTGCTCTCGCGGTCCCAAGCCAAGGTGCGGCGCGTGTTCGGCGAGGCCGTGCAAGCCCTGGAATGGGGCGGAGAGGATTCGTCCTGGGCCGATGCCCTGGGACCGGATACCGCCGTGGTCAACCTGGCCGGGCAGAACATCGCGGCCCGCTGGACCCCGAACACCATGCAGCGCATCCGCGACAGCCGGGTCCGGTCCGGAGAGGCCGTGGTGCGCGCGGTACAGGCTGCAAAACAACACCCCGCCATCGTGGTGCAGGGTTCGGCCATAGGATTCTACGGCAGCCAGCCCGGGGAAAAAGAACTCGACGAATCCTCGCCCTCTGGGGACGGCTTTCTTGCGCAGGTCTGCCGCGATTGGGAGGCCTCCAGCCAGGAAATCGAAACCATGGGCGTTCCCCGTGCCGTGATACGAACCGGCGTAGTGCTCGGCCCGGGCGGGGCGCTGGAACGCATGATCACTCCCTTCCGGCTTTTTGCGGGCGGTCCGGTGGGCAACGGAAAGCACGTCCTTTCCTGGATCCAGCTCGCCGATGAGGTGGGAGCCATTCGCTATCTCATCGAACATCGATTGGGCGGGATCTATAACCTGACGGCACCCTCACCAGCCACGTCCCGCGAATTCGCCAAGACCCTCGGCTCCGTGCTGCACCGCCCGGCGCTGCTGCCCACTCCCGGCCCAGTGCTGCGCCTGCTCTTTGGAAAAATGGCGGACGAAGTGCTGCTCGCCGGACAACGCGTGCTGCCGCGTGCCTTGCTCCAGGCCGGATACCAGTTCCGCTTTCCCACATTGCAGGCCGCCCTGTCCGACGCCGTGCAAAAACTCAGCGGCCAACGCTAACCACACAGTGCTCCCGGGGGCTTTTTGCCCCCTTGGGAACGATTCTCCCTGGTCCCGTCGCGGCCAAGGCCGCCGGGTTCAAAAATTTGATCGCATTCCGCGTCTGCCAGGGCAGAGTGCAAAAAACTATACCGTCCGCTTGGCCCGGCTCATGAACAAGTCACCATTATTCAAGACACAACAATCTGAAATAAAACAATATATTTTTTATTTTATCAAAAACACTACTCTGGCACGCTGCTTGCTATATTTATAGCATCCTTCACACTTCCTTCTTTGAGAATTTCTGAGGCTCCTTCGGGAGCCTCATCTCGTTTTCCCCCCTCACCTTGGTTGTCCCAGGCTTGCTTGAACCGCCTTCGGCGACCAGGGGGAAAACCTTTCTGAAGAAAGGTTCTTCCCCCTGGCCCCCCTTTCCAAAGACTTTTATCGGCTCCAGGCCTGCGGCCTGTCGCGGGTAGCCCCCCCTTTCTTACATGATCTATTTGTTTCCCCCTCCCCCAAAGCAAAGGAACGGCCAAAGCCGTTCTTTTGCTTTGGGGGGCGCACCGTTGCCGCGAGTTTCGGGAGGGCGGAGCCATCCCGGAAATCGCGGCAACATGCGATCACGCCGCCGCGCTGCTCCGCCTGACCACGCCTCATACGCCATCCCACCCCACGCCCCCGGCCGCGCGCAAGCGCGAGACCGGTAAACGGGAGTCCAGGGGGCCGCGGGCCTCCTGGCCGCCGGAGGCACTCTTCCTTTTTTCCCCCATGTTGCCAGTGGGCCTGTTTCAAGCTAGAAGAGCGTTGAAACGCGGAGATTTGCGCCCATGTCCCGACTCAAAACCCTATTGCTTCATCCGGATGCGAACGTGCGTTCGGCGCTGCGTTCTATGCTCGCATCCGTGCCGTTTTTGCAGGTATTGGGTGAGGCGGTGTCCGCTGCGGAGGGATTGGAGCTGCTGGACCATGTGGGCTATGGCGTGATCTTCGTGGGTGTGGATCTGGAGGCGGAATCCGAGGGAGTGGAGCTGGCGCGCACTTTACGCGGCCGCACGGAGCGTCCCGCCCTGGTGCTGCTTGCTGCGGACGAAAGCCGCGCCTATGCCGCCTTTGAGCTGGGGGCGCTGGATTATATTGTCTGGCCTGCGGACGAACAGCGCCTGGAAACCACCCTGGAGAAGCTCCGGGACTTCAAGGCGCGCTACCGCGAGGTTCCTGAACCTGCGGACTGGCGCGATGCCGAGGCGGGCGAGGCCACGGACGAACAAACGCTCCGGCTAGCCTTGAACGAAGACGAGCAGGACAGCTTTCTGGCCGCGCTCAAGCAGGCCTGGGATTCCACCCACAAAGCCAGCCCGGAAATCGAAAAGCTGGCCGTGACCCAGGACGGCAAGACCATTCTGATCCCCTATACCCAAATCATTTTTGTGGAAGCATTCGAGGACTATTCGTATGTCCACACGAGCGGTCAAAAATTTTTGACCTCCCACCGGCTCAAGCATCTGGAAGAACGTCTGGAGCCGCACCGCTTTTTCCGCGTCCACCGCAAATATTTGGTGAACATGGACATGGTCACGGAAATCGCCAGTTTGCCGGGGAGTAATTTCATGCTGCGCACGGCCGGGAAAACGCGCATCGAGCTGCCCATTTCGCGGCGGCGCATCACCCGGCTCAAGCAGATGCTCGGATTTTAGCCGTCTGCCGGGGGGAATCCGGCCTGCCCAACGCGTTCAATGCTCCGTTCACCGTCCGGGCCGGACCTTTTGCCGAAAGACGCTGGACGCGAAACCGTCTGCGGTCCAGCATGGACGGACCATCCGACCACGTCCGGAGTAGTATTGGTATGAACCTACGCGACACATTAGACAACCTTTTGCGCGAAGAACGCGTCATCCGGCCCCTGCCCCAGTTTACGGCCGAGGCCAATCTCCGGCCGGGCCAGGTTCTGGACCTGCGCGAACGCGCCGAAGCCGATCCGCTGGGATATTGGGAAGAGGCCGCCGAGGAGTTGGAATGGTTCCGCACCTGGGACAAGGTGCTCTCGGACGGAGCCATGCACGAACAGCGCTGGTTTCCCGGGGCGCGCTGCAACATCGCCTACAATGCCCTGGACCGCCACATCCGCACGCCCAACAAAAACAAGCTGGCGCTGATTTGGGAAGGCGAACCAGGCGACACCCGCAAATTTACCTATTTTGAACTGCACCGCGAAGTGTGCCGACTGGCCAATGCTTTGCGTCGGCTGGGCGTCCGCAAGGGGGATTGCGTGGGCGTGTTTCTGCCCTCGCTGCCCGAGGCTGTCTTTGCCATGCTTGCGTGTGCGCGCATTGGTGCGGTGCACGCGTTCGTGTTTTCCGGCTATTCCGCCAAAGCGCTGCACCAGCGACTTTCGGACTGCCGCCCGACCATTTTGATCACTGCGGACGGCTCGTACCGCAACGGACGCGTGTTGCGGGTCAAGGACGTGGTGGATCGCGCTCTGGAGCGATCCGGCTGCACGGATGTGCCGTGCATCGTGGTGCGGCGCACGGGCGCGGACGTGGCCATGCGCGAAGGACGCGACCATTGGTATGAAGCCCTGGTCCGCAAGGAGCGCAAAGAATCCGGAGTGGAGGTCATGGAAGCGAATGACCCGCTCTTTTATCTGTATACATCGGGCGCTTCCAGCCGTCCCAAAGGCGTGATCCACTGCCACGGCGGCTATATGGTGGGAGTGCACCGCACGTTTCATCAGGTCTTTGACAGCAAACCCACGGATATTTTCTGGTGTACTGCGGATCCCGGCTGGATCATGGGCCACACGGCCACGGTCTACGGTCCCCTGCTGGCAGGCACCACCACGGTCCTGTACGAGGGCCATCCCAATTATCCGCGCCCGGACCGGCTTTGGAGCATTGTGGAGCGCTACGGGGTGAGCGTGTTCTATTCCACGCCCACCACCATCCGCACCCTGATGCGGTTCGGTCCTGAACATCCGCAACGGGCCGACCTCTCCAGCCTGCGCCTGCTGGCCTCGGCAGGGGAGCCACTGGATCCGGAAACCTGGACCTGGCTGCACAAACGCATCGGCAATGAGCACTGCCCGGTGCTGGATACCTGGTGGCAGACGGAAACCGGCATGTTCATGATTTCCCCGCTGCCCGTGAGCGTGGTCAAGCCCGGATCCGTGGCCCGCGCCCTGCCCGGAGTGAGCGCGGACGTGGTGGACCTGGACGGCGGCCCGGTGGAACGGGGCGAAGGCGGCTTTTTGGTCATCCCGCGCCCCTGGCCTGCCATGATGACCGGAATGCTCGGCGACGACGACGCGTTCCGGGCCTGCTTTTCCCGCGTACCAGGACGTTATTTTGCCGGGGATCTGGCCCGCCTGGACGAAGACGGCTACATCTGGGTCAAGGGCCGGTCCGACGAAGTCCTACTCATTGCAGGCCACCGCATCGGCACCGCGGATTTTGAGGAAGCCTTCATCTCCCATGCGGCCGTGGCCGAAGTGGCGGTGGTGGGGGTTCCCGACCCCATCAAGGGAGAAACCGCCAAGGCCTTTGTGGTCCTGGCGCCAGACCATGAAACCGAATCCGAAGACAGCCTGCGCCGAGAACTGCTGGAGCATGTGCGGGATGAAATGGGTCCCATTGCCGCGGTCAGCGGCGTGGACTTCCGTGAAAGCCTGCCCAAAACCCGCAGCGGAAAAATCCAACGCAGCGCCCTGAGGGAAATATGACCCGATCCAAATCCCGTGGCCGACGCCCGCGCAAGGGGCGCGTGTATCCGGCTCCGGCCCATTCCGCCCGGCTCTACGTGCGCGTGCGGCGCGAACATATCGGCCTGTTCCGCTTTCTGCTGGAAGCCTGGGACAATCTGGCGCTGTTCACGGTGGTGGACCGCTTGCGTGGAGTGCTCCTGCTCCGCTTCAGCCCGCACCAGGAATCCGAAGTACGCGGTTTTCTTGCAGCCGCTGCCGAAGAGATGCCCCTTTCCGTGGAGTATGACCCGGCCGGCACCCAGCCCTGACAGGCGTGGCAACTGGTACAAGTCAAAAATTTGTACTCTTGGTGCCGCGTTTTCCACTCGCGCTAAGAGCACCATGGAAAAATAAACCCGCTCTCTTTGGAAGGCGGGTTTTTCGTTATGTATTCGTTCATCCGGAATCTTGTTTACCGGCTTGTAACGTTTTGGTGTTTCGCTGCGGACTGGTCCAAAGAACCGACTCCACCTCTCAAAGGCAATTAGCCCGACACGCTACAGCCTTGTCAAAACGTCCATCTTTTCATGCAGGACACCAATGACATCAATGTGCTCGTCATCGAAGAGGTAAAAGACAATGTGTTTGTTGACTTTGATCGAGTGGTAGTTGGCTTTGACATCTGGTCTGGTTCTCCCAAGATTGGGATTATCAGTCAATTGGTTCAATTTGGCATCGATCTCAGCAAGATATACGTCAGCTTTACCTTCGCCCCACGTTTCATAGGTGTACCGCCAAACGGATTTCAAGTGCCCTTTGGCAGAAGGGGTAAGACGGACTTTACGCATTGATCCCAGATTTGGATTCTTGGATGATATCCGAAATGCTGGAATCGGAAAACTCGTTGTTCAATGCCTGCTTTTCACCGACAGCCAATTCCTTGCGCATGGCATCAAGTTTCATGAGATGAACGAGATCTTCATGCTGGATCATGAATCGCAATGCGTCTCGTATAACCTCACTGGCATTGTTGTAATGTCCAGTTTCTACCTTGCTTTTTACCTGAGCTTCCAACTCTGGGGTCAGGGAGATATGCATCGTACTCCTCCTGTTTGAGAAAAAATAACCAGCAATACAAAGATTGTCAAAGTTTGTATATTGAGGATGTGGACAACCCCTCAGAAATAAATTTTGCTGATGCGAACCTCTGGCAACCAAGAGCCTGGAAAGTGGTTGATGTAGTTTGTTTTTGAATTATAAAAAGTTCCATTATATAAATATATTATATACACATACCTGGATTCCTAATCTCGGTGTTGCAGGTTCGATTCCTGCCGGGGTCACCATGTAAAAATATGACCCGCTTTCTTTGGAGAGCGGGTCATATTTTTGTAATTCAATGTAAACTGGAAAGCCGGTTTACCGGCTTTTTGATCGAGTTGTGTTATGTTCAAAGAGCCGCCTGTGAAAAATCGGAATGCTGGCGAGGCAAAGAACAAAAAAATTGAACAGGGTTGGTACTAGATAGAACATATGGCTGTCGAGGGTCCAATCGTCTTTCAGAATGTATGACAAATTGGCCCAAGCAGACACTGACATGCATGCGATGCTCGCAAGTATGTCCAAACTATGTTTTTGGAATTGCGCGGGAGACCTGTTGATAAGTCTGGCAATGAGATGGATGTTTGCCGCCAGGATAATTGCCATTGCACAATACATCGACCATGCGAAAAGTGTCCAAAAATGGAATCTGATAAAGAGGGCATCAAGGAGAAAAAATCCGGTACCCATCAGGAAATAGAAGCCAACACCGATTGTCTGAATACACAGCCCTGCAATTATTACTGCACGAATTGTGGTGAGGGGAATGTTTCTTGTTGATATAGTTAAAACATTCATTTTCCCTATATGCCTTGGGGGTATGATGGTGTCAATCTTTGGAAGCGGCCATCTTGGTTGCGACTTCCAAAGATGTATTGTTGATTGATGGTTATCTGAGCAAGGGAGAACCTTGTCCCTTTCTGACCATGGCATTGTCTCTCGGATCATCAAACCAAGTTTCTTCGAAGTCCCAACTAGATGTGCGCGTGCAGAGCTGGACAAAGCCCGCAGCGGCTTGAGTGAAGGTGGCATTGAGGCCGAGGGCTTCGGTGTAAAGCCCATAGTGGTAGTTGCCAAAATCTTCATATTCAGGGTGTCCATCCTTCTTGAAGTCGTAGTCGGCTCCAGGAGAGAATTTGAAAACAACCCATGCGCATTTGAGGGAGAAGCTCGCAGATGAATAGGGCGGGAAGTTGAGAATGAACGCATCGCATATTCTTTTTACCCTTCTCGCTTCTGCGATATTGGCTGCCAGGTCGACTCCAGGCGGTACAAGTATTCCTTCGGCTCTGCCGGTGACTTTGATAGCTCTGAACTCTTCGATTTCGCACCTGCAGTTCGGGTGCACACGTCCAGGATTTTCATCGAACCATAGCCCTTTCATTGCCTGGCATTTGTCGCACGCTTGCGGCTTCGGATGATAACGCCAGTATGTTGCCTCGTTTCCACTTCCGGCAACCGCACTCATGTGTTTCGGCATCCCGTATACAAGCTGATCGTCGCCAATGTGTTGATTCCAATGTCCGCTCATTCCATTTCTCCTTTTGAGGGTGCATTGCGACAACACCCCATGTGTCGCGTTATTGCCAACGTAGCACGGGGTTTTGAGGAGAATTGCGCTATGCGCGGAGCATGTCGGAAAATACACCGCCGTGTCGGTTGAATACACGCTGATGTCGGTGAAATACTATTTGGGGGCGGTCGATTTCGCTTGACGGGTTTTGGAGAATGATCCGACAAAACCGGGGCGTTAGGCTGCAATAGAATCGTTCATTGGTGCCAACCTATGCCAACCAAGAGCCTGAAAACAGGTCGACATAGCTAGTGTTTGCGTTTAATATATTAAACTATATAGCTCTATTACATACAGTCAATCGAATTCCCAATCCAAGTGCCGCGTGTTTCACTCGCGCTAAGAGCACCATAGAAAAATAAACCCACTCTCTTTGGAAGGCGGATTTTCGTTGTGTATTCGTTCATCCGGAATCTTGTTTACCGGCTTTTTAGGTACTGGTGGTTTCGCTGTGCCTTTCTGTCGATGCAGCGTAAATGATGCTACATAACATTATTTGGATAATACATAATTTCGGATGATCATATTGAAAGTCGAGACCATGCTTGTGCCAGAAGAGAATGATGCCAATGAGTGAAGTCAGAATGTTGAAAGCGGCAATTCCCGCTATTTTTTTTGATACGTGCGTCCTTTTTCTGAGTATGAAGAGGCATGCATACAATGATAAAACTATGAAGCTGAGTGGTTCTAAAATATGATACATATCAAGCCAGAATGGGTGCTCATCCCCAAACGGCAAGCCGACAAGTCCATGCCAGAGAAATAATAGGAAATACACTAGGGATACAAATCCCTTGGTGGCGGAGTAGGTGAGAATAAGCAGGCGGGCAACGAGTGATGATGTCGGCATGGGGTGTTGATTGCTAGTTGCTGGTTCCGTCATATTTTGCATCATCGTTCGTTGGCATTGAGCGCAGGGTGACCCGCGCTCAATTTTTATTTGAACGGGGATTGGTGGCCCTTGCGGATCATTTCATTGTCCCGGGGATCATCGAACCATGTTCGGTACCATTTGGTTTTGTACGTACCTGCTGCCAATTGCGCCGCTCCTACTGCCGCCTGAGCAATGTTTATGCTTATACCCATTGCTCGGGTGTAGAGTCCATAATGGTAGTTGCCGAAGTCTTCATATTTCCTTTTATTTTATTATTCAATCATATATATACATCCAAAATGCTCAGTGCTGGAAGAATTACAAAGTCGTTTCAGCTGAAAGACCTCAGGCACATGATGGCGACATATTCTAGGAAGGACGGGGTTTAGCCAGAAGCGGTAAGCTCTGTCCTTGGCCATAGCGATATCACAACGACTTATAGAATTTATTATCAGGCAATGGATGAAGAAAAGAGGAAGGCGGTTGACGCGGTGCCAAGACTCTATGAGGGGGATCATCCAAGGGGAAGAGGCGGCAAAGGGAAAAAAACGGTAAGCTCTCAGCGGAAGAAGAAAAAGAAGTTCAAAATTTCCGATATTGGAAGCCTTTACATGGATGATGAATAGTTATCGAACTTCATGTGGTCAGAAAAATATTAGATGGGGTGTTGCAGTGCCTTCTAAAATGGATATCCCGGCTGTTGTAGACCCAAAGCAGTTAAAGCGGATCGAGAATGTTCATAGAGGCTTTTTTTATCAGCATTTGTATGCAGTTGGATGCATGTTATTGGCTGCAAAGGGAGGTGTTGAGTACATATCCGTCGAACGAGATGAAGATATAGAAGTTATCAGTGCTAAGTCTCATATATACATACAAATAAAGACAAGGAAGGAGTCTCTTATTGAAAGTGATATAAGAGGCTCATTGGAATTGTTCGAAGAAATAAAAGAAAAACATTCGAGAGGTGATCGTTCTCTTTCCCCATTTCTTGTTATTGTTAGTAATGTCGAGCCGGGTGGTGGGCTGCGAAAAAAAATGAAAGAAGGCTCTTGGTCAGATGACGTAAATATTGTCACTCCAGGTGGGGCGAGTTATTTCGATTTTCTTCCTCCTGCTTGGAAAGATATCCAGACAGGGATGGACTGGTGTGTAAGGCTGGCTGATGAAATTGAATATACGACGTTAACCCCTCAAAATATTGTTTTCAAGCTCGCCGCATGGGTTCAGTTTTTATGCACAGGGGAGCAGGACGAAAACCACATAATTGATCTTGAAGCGATCAAGTCACTCTTTGAACAAATCGTAACTCAATTACAAGGCATGCCCGAACCCCCTGAAGAGTACTATGGGTTAGAGGGGGATTTGTGCTTTCCTTCTGATGCGTTGGTGCGATTAGTTACTGGTCTGTCTGGGGCTGGTAAGACGGCGTGGGTTGCTCATGAATCAATACGTATTGGTGTTCCCGTTGTATATTTTGATGTTGCTGGGGTTGAGAAAGAAAACATTTTGCCATCTTTTGTGAGGGAAGTCGCCGCCGCCCTAGCAGGTAAAAGCAGCAAGAGCCTGGGAGAGATTTTGTTGCCAGGTTCGTCCGCAGTGGACTCCTTACGAGCTTTGAATTTTTATCTTAAAACTCAAGCTGTGCATCCATATTTAGTCGTAGACAATTCTCATCGTGTTCCCTCAGAGAGTTTGAGGGTGATGGTCGGTGCATGTCCAGAGGCGCGTTGGCTTCTTCTGTCGCATCCAGGAGCATTGTCAAGTCAAATAGAAATATCTCTTGACGTTAAAGCGAAGGAGTTGGGCGGATGGTCTGTAGAGACAATAGGGGCAATTCTTAGCTCTAAGGGAGTTAATTTTCGTATTAAGGATTGCGACCGGCTCAAAACTGCAACAGGTGGACTTCCGCTCTATGTATTAAGTTCTATATCGCTTGTTCAGAAGGAATACAAAGGTCAACTAATTGAATTTTTAAACGATTTTGAAAGATCTGATAACTGGGAGCAGTCAGCGCAGGAGCGCATCCTGTCTGACAGCTTTGACCGTCTCGGTATTGATTCTAAGTCTGTGTGTGGAATTTTAAAGATTTGCGAAGGCGTTCCCCTTAATAAAGATGAATTGTCAACTGCCTACGATTTAGCATTTCCTGATGCTGGGAAAATTGGAAAAGCAATTAGATCAGCGATTGATGGGGGAGTCGTCCAGCGTTTGGAGGGAGCAACATACAAGCTCCATGATGCATTTGGGGTAATAGCGCAGAGTTGGTTGGATTTGAACGATGATGATGAACTTCAAACATTGAAGCGTACAATCATAAAAGTTCTTTCTTCTTCAACGGATTTTGTGTTCAGTATTGATAGGATCCTCCTTCAGTTGCAGCTGCTAAATGCCGTTGGTGAGTATGAGCGACTTATTGATGTATGCACATCAATGGCGGAGCCGTTTCAGGAAATGGGCATCTCAAGCCATATTGAGTCGTTACTCCATAACATTGTAAAAACTAATTCAGACGTTACTAGTCGTGATCTGTTTTGGGTATATGACACTTTTGCTTTTTTTGATTTGCAGAATGGTGCAATTTCATCCGCTAAAAAATGGCTTAACAAAATGAAGCCTCGCGTTGATGAGTTTGATGTCGGCAGCCGTGAGCATACCAATTACTTTATGAAAGAAATGCTCGTCGCATCAAGAGAGCGGAATATCTCAAAAGCAAAAAAAGTCTACAAAAGCAAACTATCCATCATTGAGGATCCATTCCTATCGAGATTTATCAAGTATAATTACGCAGTCGTTTTGTATGACAATAAGCAGTATTCAGAGGCTTCCGACCAGGCATTTTCGCTTGTTCTTGAATATTTACGAATGCTTGGCTTGTCCTTTGATGACATCGATGCAAAGAATCCTCCAGAAATATTAAAGAAAATTACCACTGAGTATGATCCTGATGATTTTAAACGATTGGCTGATTGCTATGATCTCCACGCCCGGTCTGTGTTGGAGAGTGGTGGGTATTATGGATTGGCGAAGCTTCATGCGTTTAAGTTTTACAACATGGCGCATGCTTTCACTTCAGCAATGACGGTCGGTCAGGACATCGTTGATGATTTTATCAGTCCTCTTGGTGCTGTTGATGCTGCAAGGCAGTTTATCGAGCAAACTTTGCTGCCATCTGCTAAGTCTTACAAAATGATGGATTGGATCATACCAATTAGAAGTCAATATGCAGTCGTGTTGGCTTACTGCGGAGCTTCGCTCGAAGCCGCTAAGCAGCTTGAGATTGTAGAACCTTTTAGAAATGCCGTTGATTCGAGATTTCAAAAAGAACTAGAGAATCACGCCCGAATGACAGTTGCTATCATACGAGGCTATCTTAAGCCGCCTCCACGGATGGCGAGTGAAGGAAGGGGGCTATATCATTCAGCTGGCGCTAAGGTTGGGAGAAATTCTCCATGCCCATGTGGCTCAGGGAAAAAATATAAGAAATGCTGCGGAGCATAGAGGGGTTGTAAGAAAAGCATTTGGAGGGCTGATGGCAAAACATCAAGTTGACCCTAAGACTGTTTATGCGAGCTACCTTTTTGACCTACACGAGAGCTGTCGAGTGTATGGTGAGTTTTCACAATTTTTTCTTTTTTCTGGACGTGGGAAGAACGCTACCCGAGAACTCCTTTCTTCTCCAACATTCAATATCGAGACGACTCTTTCATATTCATCGAGCAAGAAGGTAAAGGTTGGAATGAAGTCTAAAATATCATTCCAAGTGGAAGAAAGAGAATTGGACGGGATAATAGGATATATTCACAAGGAAAAAGATGATTTAAAAAAGGATGACATTTTAAATATATCGCTGCTGTTCCCATGGAAAATCATAAACCATATCCACCTCTCATTCATTTCTTCTACTCCAAGAGCACTCACTTTAACGGGCTTCGATATATATCGCAGAAGCGCCTATTTAAACTGCATCCATATAAGCGACGATTACGATACCGAAGATTATTGATAAGTTGCTGTTGAATAATCGTACATTCATGCCAACCATTTGCCAACCTCAAGCTCTAAAAATGTTGACATTTGACTTTTTCTAGACTTTTTTACTTAATCATATCAGGTAGTTGAAAGTTGCGCATCGGATTCCTAATCCTGTGCGCGGGGAAAGTACGAAAATGGCGGCCCGGCTGAAAAAAATGGACCGCACCTTGCGGTACGGTCCAGGATGATCGGGATGGTTCAAAATCGGAGATCCGCATTCCCCGGAGCGGGGAGCGGCGCGGAACTCAGCGGCCCATATTGCGCAAGCGGATTTGAATGACCTTGGGGTTGGGATACGTGTCCGCTATGGACTCGAACAACTCCCTGGCCCGCTCATAATCCATTTCCTGCTCGTACACGTCGGCGAGCAGAAACACGGCCAGGGCGTGGGTTTCCTCGTCCGCCACGCCATCAGCCATAATCACTTCCAGCACTTCCTTGGCCTGGCCCCAGCTCTGCATAAAGCTGTAGGTCTGGGCCTCCTCGTACTGACAGCGGGCGCGGGTGGGTCCGTCCGGCGCCTGTTGCTCACATTGCTGCAACAGGGACAGGGCGTGGTCATAGTTACGCAGAACCCGGTGCACCGCAGCCATGCGCAGCATGGTTTCCACACGGCGTCCGGGATCCTCCCCGCCTAGCTCCAGACACTTTTCCCAGGTATCCAGCGCCTTGGTCCGGTCGCCGCGCTGTTCATACAACTCGGCCAGCTGGAACATGAGCTTCCAGGCTGCATCGGACTTTTCTCCATATTCCAGGATCATGGCCTCAAGCAACACAATGGAGCGGTCCAGATCCCCCTTGACGTTCAGGGAGATTTCCAAAAGCCGTTCCCAGGCTTCCAGCCGATGCGATCCCTTGGGATAGCGTTGCAGGTAGGACTCGTAGCCCTCCTTGGCTTCCACATAAAAGCCGTTCATGTACGCCTCGCGGACCTCCAGCAGATCGGTTTCCTCATCGGAACCGGATCCACCGCAGGCCGTGAGCGCTCCTGCCAGCATCGCCGCCATAAGCAGCGCGAATGCGAGACGCACCATGCAACGCATTTATTCTCCCTCGTCGATTCCCTTGTCGAGCACCAGATCAAAGCCGACAACGTGGCCGCCGTCCATCTGCACGAGGCGCACGCCCTGGGTGGCGCGTCCGCGGGTCTGGCTGATTTCGCCAACTCCCATGCGGATGATCTTGTTGCCCGAGGTGAGCAGCACCATTTCGTCGCCGTCGCCCACCAGAATCGCGCCCATAACGGGTCCGGTCTTGGCGGTGACGCGCATGTTGATGATGCCCTTCCCGCCGCGGCTCTGCAAGCGGTATTGCTCCAAATGCGTGCGTTTGCCGTATCCGCCCTCGGACACGGTGAGCAGATTGTCGCGGCCGTTGGCAGCGATGACAGCGGATACGACCTGATCCTTGTCGCGCAGGGCAATGCCCTTGACTCCGGCGGCCACGCGGCCCATGGGCCGGGCGTCCTGGATGTTGAAGCGGATGGAGATACCCTCAGCCGTGATCAACAGGCAGTCGGTTTCGTTGGGTACTTCCTTCACGGTCATCAGCTCGTCGCCCTCCTTGAGGGTCACGGCCTTGATGCCCGTGGAACGGCAGTTGCCGTACAGCTCCATGCTGGAACGCTTGATCATGCCCCGCTTGGTCACAAAGAGCAGGAAACGCTCCTTGTCGAATTCGCGGGTGGCCAGCGCCGCCGCCACATGCTCATCCTTAGCCAGAGGCACAAGGTTGGCGATATGCACGCCCTTGGCGTAGCGGCTGCCCTCAGGCACCTGGTGGACCTTGAGCTGGTACATGCGGCCCAGGTTGGTGAAGAGCAGCAGGGTCTGATGATTGGTGGTCAGCAGGAAGTTATGGACGAAATCGCCGTCCCCGGTCTGCACGCCGGCCACGCCCTTGCCGCCCCGTTTCTGGGATTGGTAGTTGGAAAGCGGCGTACGCTTCACGTAGCCCCGCTGGGACAGCGTGATGACCGTGTCGTCGTCCGCGATAAGATCCTCGATGTTGATGTCGTAGGGATCGTCCGTGAGCAGCACGCTCCGGCGCGGGGTGGTGTAGGTCTTGCGAATCTCGGTGAGTTCGTCGTCAATGACGCCGCGCAGCACATTGCTGTCCTCAAGAATACTTTTGAAGTATTTAATCTTTTCCAAAAGATCCTGATATTCGGCTTCCAGCTTGTCCCGCTCCAGACCGGTGAGGCGTTGCAGGCGCATGTCCAAAATGGCCTGGGTCTGCACGTCGGTGAGTCCGAAACGCTCCTTGAGTGCGGCCTTGGCCTCGTCCGGACTGGCGGAAGCGCGGATCAGCCGCACCACTTCGTCAATGTTGTCCACCGCGATCTTGAGGCCTTCCAGGATGTGGGCGCGCTTTTCGCTCTTATCCAGGTCGAACCGGGTCCGGCGGATGATAACCTCGCGCCGATGCTCCAGGAAGTAGGCCAGCACCTGCTTAAGGTTCAGGAGCATGGGCCGGTTGCCGGCCACGGCCATCATGTTGATGCCGAAGCTGGTTTCCAGGGGCGTGAACTTATACAGGGCGTTGACGATGATCTCGGCGATGGATCCGCGTTTCAGCTCCATGACAATGCGGATGCCGTTGCGGTCGGATTCGTCGCGCAGATCGGAAACGCCTTCGATTTTTTTCTCGTGTACGAGCTGGGCGATTTTTTCCACCAGGGTGGATTTGTTCACCGCATAGGGAATTTCCCGGATGATGATGGCTTCGCGGT
The DNA here is from genome assembly GCF_900167125.1 of Paucidesulfovibrio gracilis DSM 16080. Classification (NCBI taxonomy): domain Bacteria; kingdom Pseudomonadati; phylum Thermodesulfobacteriota; class Desulfovibrionia; order Desulfovibrionales; family Desulfovibrionaceae; genus Paucidesulfovibrio; species Paucidesulfovibrio gracilis. The sequence continues at coordinate 14,324 of NZ_FUYC01000020.1, read as the reverse complement.
TGCCCTTGAGCGGCTCCACATCCACCTTGCCCCGGATGCGGATGCTGCCGCGTCCCGTGGTGTAGGCGTCGCGCAGTCCCTGACCGCCGTAGACGGACGCGCCCGTGGGGAAGTCCGGTCCCTTGATCAGGCCCATCAGCTCTTCCACGGAGCACTCGGGGTTGCGGAGCAGGTGCAGGGTGCCGTCCACCAGTTCGCCCAGGTTGTGGGGCGGAATGTTGGTGGCCATGCCCACGGCGATGCCGGACGTGCCGTTGAGCAGCAGGTTCGGTACCTTGGTGGGCAGGACTTCCGGCTCCTGGAGGGTGTTGTCGTAGTTGGGGCGGAAATCCACGGTTTTTTTGTCGATGTCCGCCAGGAATTCCCCGCAGAGCCGCGCCATACGAACTTCGGTGTAACGCATGGCCGCGGCCGCGTCGCCGTCAATGGATCCGAAGTTACCCTGGCCGTCCACCAGGGGGTCGCGCATGGAAAAATCCTGGGCCATGCGCACCAGGGCGTCATACACGGCGGAATCACCATGGGGGTGATATTTACCGATGACGTCACCGACCACGCGGGCGGACTTTTTGTAGGCCCGGTTGTAGGTGTTGCCCAGGTCGTGCATGGCGTACAAAATGCGCCGGTGCACGGGTTTAAGCCCGTCGCGCACGTCCGGGATGGCGCGACCGATGATCACGCTCAAGGAGTACTCAAGATAACTTTTCTTGAGTTCTTCCTCGATGGTTATAAAATCGCTCATGTATCCTCCATTGGGTGGAATACGGGTCTGGCCCGCAGACGCGGCTCTCTCTGGCAAGAGAACAGCGTTCCCCCGATTAACAGACTATTGCAAATACCGTCCGCCGACTAGATATCCAGCTCGCGCACGGCCAGGGCGTTGCGTTCGATGAATTCCCGACGCGGCACCACGTTGTCTCCCATGAGATCCTGGAAGATGTCGTTGGCGGCTGTCAGCTCGTTCACCTGGACCTGAAGCATGGTTCGCTTGGTCGGGTCCATGGTGGTGGACCAGAGCTGTTCCGGGTTCATTTCACCCAGACCCTTGTAGCGCTGAATCTGGAAGCTGCGATGCGCCAGGTTCAGGATGGTTTCCAGGGTCTCGAACAGCCCGCTCACTTCGTGTTGTTCCTCGCCGCGACGCAATTCAAAGTCCGTTCCCCCGCACTCGTCCATAAGCTTGCGGTTGGCGTCGTAGGCATGGCGGTAGAGCTTGGAATTGAAAAATTCCATGGGCAGCCGGGTGCGGTGACCGTTCTTGTTTTCAAACACGATGAAGGCGCGGTCCTTTTCCGCTTCCTCCTCGCGCTCGCTCTCCAGGCGCACGGTGTATCCGCGTTCGCCCATGTCCGCGAAAAAGGCCTCAGGATCATTCTCTTCCTTCTCGAACCAACGGAAGGAAAGCCGGTTCACGCTGTCGAGCAGGTGGAGAAAGAGGTTTTCCTCAATGCCCATGTTCACGGCGTCCGCCACCTTGGAGCGCACGAAGCGGATCTGGTCCGCGAATTCCACAAGCTGTTCTCCGGCGTACTCGAACCCGCTGGGGGAATGCACGATAAGATCCTTGCTGATGCTGCCCAGAAGGAAGTCGTTCAGCTCGGTTTCGTCCTTGATGAACCGCTCGAACTTGCCCTTATGTACGCGGAAGAGCGGCGGCTGGGCGATGTAGAGGTGGCCGCGATCAATCAGCTCGGGATACTGCCGGAAAAAGAAGGTCAGCAGCAGGGTGCGGATGTGCGATCCATCCACATCGGCGTCAGTCATGATAACGATCTTGTGGTAGCGGAGCTTGTCGTAATCCTTTTGCTCCTCCTCGCCCACGCCGATACCCAGGGCCGTGATCATGGCCCGGATTTCCTTGTTGGAAAGCATTTTGTCAAAGCGGGTTTTTTCCACGTTCAGAATCTTGCCGCGCAAGGGCAAAATGGCCTGACACCGTGGATCGCGTCCCTGCTTGGCGGAGCCGCCCGCAGAATCACCCTCAACAATGAAGATTTCCGATTCCTCGGCTTTCTTGGTCTGGCAGTCGGCCAGCTTGCCGGGCAGGGCGTTGTCCGACAGGGCGCCCTTGCGTCGCACCAGATCGCGGGCCTTGCGCGCCGCGTCCCTGGCCCGGGCCGCATCAATGACCTTTTCCAGAATGGCCTTGATGTCCTTGGGGTTCTCCGCAAAAAACTGGGAAAGTTTTTCATAGACCAGTCCGGCCACAATGCCGCTCACCTCGGAGTTGCCCAGCTTGGTCTTGGTCTGCCCCTCGAACTGGGGCATGGGCAGCTTCACGCTGACCACGGCGGTGAGTCCCTCGCGCACATCCTCGCCCGAGACCTTGCGGGCCAGTTTTTTGGGCAGGTCCGCATTGGCGATGTAATTGTTCAGGGCGCGCGTCAGAGCGGTGCGGAAGCCGGCCAGGTGCGTGCCGCCCTCCACGGTGCGGATGTTGTTGGCAAAGGTGAGGACGTTTTCCTTGAATCCGGTGTTGTACTGCACGGCAAATTCCGTGAGCACGGAATCGGATTCGCCCTGGCCGTGGATCACATCGCTTACCGTGTTTTGCGAGGAATTGATGTCCTTGATGTAGGAGCGGATGCCCCCTTCAAAGAAAAATGACTCGGACTCGCCGCTCCGCTCGTCAATGAATTCGATGCGCAGGCCGGAGTTGAGGTAGGCCAGTTCCTGCAGGCGTTTGCGCAGGATGTTGTAGTCGAACTGGTTGACCTCGAAGATTTCCTCGTCGGGCCGGAAGCGGATGGCGGTGCCGGTGCTGGTGGACTCGCCGATTTCTTCCAGCGGGCTGGCCGGCACGCCCCGCTCGTACTTTTGGCGCCAGGTCTTGCCGTCGCGGCGCACCGTGGCCTCCATGAACTCGGACAGGGCGTTCACGCAGGAGACGCCCACGCCGTGCAGACCCCCGGAAACCTTGTACGAATCATTGTCGAATTTGCCGCCCGCGTGCAGCGTGGTCATGACCACTTCCAGGGCGGGGCGGTTTTCCTTGGGATGCATGTCCACGGGGATGCCGCGGCCGTTGTCCGTGACGGTCACGGAATTGTCCATGTGCAGCTGCACCTTTACGCGTGTGCAATAGCCGCCCATGGCCTCGTCAATGGAGTTGTCCACCACCTCGTACACAAGGTGATGCAGGCCGCGCCCGTCCGTGGACCCGATGTACATGGCCGGGCGTTTACGGACTGCGGAAAGCCCCTCAAGAATGGTGATGCTGTCGGCGGTATATCCGCCGTTCCTCTGTTCGGTCATTAAGCGTCTTCCTCGGTATAGTAGGTCTCTTCCTGGATCATCATGGGCATGAGGATGACCTGATAATCCGCGTCGTCCGGCCCGGTAATGCCGCAGGGCGCTTCACTGCCGGTGAGCACCATCTCCACGTTCTGCGAACCGAAGTGACTGAGAATTTCGATCAGGTTTTTCGTGGGGAACGCGATGCGCTCCATATCGCCGCTATATTGAGATTCCATGGACTCGGTGGCCGTGCCGGTCTCCTGGCCCTGGCTGTAGAGCACCACTTCCGAAGGCTGAAGCATGAGGTGGGTGCAGCGGTTGGAATCGGTATTGAAAATCGAGATGCGCTCCAGGGAGTTGATCATCTCGGCCCGGTCCACCTGCAGGCGGGACACGTTGTCCTCGCCCAACTTGGACAAGAAGTTATTGTAGTTCGGATACTGGTAATAGGAAAGGGGCAGGCTGAAGGTTTCCTGACCGTCGCCCGTGCGGAAAAACAACCGCTTTTCAGAGATGTTCAGTTCGATTTCATCCGCGGTGAGCCATTTTTTCAGCTCGGCCAGATATTTTTTCTGGATGAGCACACCCTCTTCCGGCAGCAGCTCAAAAATATCATCGTTCACGAATTTGATCATGGCGAACTGGTGACCGTTCAACCCGCAGACCTCAATGGCCTTGTCCCCGTTCTTGGCCCGGGCGAAGTAGATGCAGGCAATGGCCTCCATGGAATCCTCGTCGCTGATGCAATAGGCGATCTTGTCGATGATCTCATGCAGGAAATCCCCGGACCAGAACACGGTCCCCTCATCCGGGAAGGCGGAAAATTTCTGAAACCACTCCTCGTCGTTGACCGGGAGTTTGTATTTTCTGGCTCCCTGTTCCACGAGCACGTTCTGTTTGCCCTCGTCGGACTTGATGACCAGTTCCCCGGAAGGCAGCTTGCGTACCAGCTCGTAAAAGGCCCGCCCCTGCACTCCGGCAAGACCGGGTTCATCGATCTGGGCCGGATAGGATCCGCAGAATTCCAAATTGGAATCCGTGGACATGATATTGAGCCTTCCATCCTCGCATTTCAGCCAGATAGTCCGCAGGAACGCCGCCCCGGTTTTGGCTGGAATGATGTTGGCCGACTTCTGCAGGCCTTCGATGATTTCGTCTCTTTGTACTCTTAAGAACATAAAGAAGACTCCTTGTTCTTTTTATAAGGGCTGTCACTTGGTTCCTAACCACAATAACAGTCCGTATTTTTTACTTAATTTTTATACAATTCATGTTGCTCACAAGGAACGTCACGCACATGATCCAGCGTTGGTTCATTCCCGGCCATAAAGGAGACATTTTCTCTTCAGCTCTTTCAACAGGTTGTTCAGATCATTATCATCTTCCCGGAGTTGTTCCATTTTTTTGACGGAATACAGCACCGTGGAATGGTCTTTGCCGCCAAAGACACGGCCCAGGGCCGGGTACGAAACCGGCAGCAGTTTTTTGCACAGGTACATGGAAACCTGCCGGGCCTGGGCAATGTGCGCGTGGCGCTTTGCGCCTTTGATATCCGTGACGCTGACCCCGAAATGGTCGGCCACCAGGGTGATGATGTGCCCGGATTTGAGCGTTTCCGTGGTTTTTTCCTCAGTGTTGTTGAGGATGTGCTCAAAGTCCCGCTTGGAAAGATCCTTGCGTACCAGCTCGCGGAAGGCCACCAGCTTGATCAGGATACCCTGGAGGTAGCGGAAGTCCTTGAATCGCTGGGCCAGGGTCAGGATTTGTTCTTTGGAAAGTTGGAGTTTTTTCCGCTTGGCCTGCTCGCGGATGTAGTCGATGCGCACTTCCAGATCCGGCTGCTTGAGGCTGACCATCAGCCCCCATTCCAGCCGGGAAAGCAGCACCGGATCCAGATAGTCGTGGGCGGAAAGCTTGCCCTGGCAGCAAAAGACCATTTGTTTTTTGCGGTCATGGAAATGATTGAAAACAATGACCATTTCCTGCTGCATACCATCGTATTTCTGGATCTGGTGAAAATCGTCCACAAACAGGTAGTCAAACCCGAAAATATGGTTGCGCGCCCGGAACACATCGCCGCCAAAAGTGGTGCTGTAGAGGTTCTTCAGCTCGTCCATGGAGAGCAGCAGCACGCTGGATGGATCCGACTTTTTGCTGATCTCGTTGGCAATGGCGCGCATAAGGTGAGACTTGCCGGAACCGTTCTGCCCGCAGATGATGAAGGGGTTGAACAGGGTGCCGGTCTGCTTGGTGACCTCCCGCGCCGAGGCCAGAGGAAAGTAGTTTTTCCGGTTCACGAGAAAGGTGTCGAAGATGAATTTGGAGTCGAACGGAAAGCCCACGGCCTTGGTACTGGATTCCATGGTCCGCGAACCTTTGGCGCCGTTGCGCGGGGATTCATAGCGGATCGTGTATTCACCGTCCAAAAAGCCGTTCAGCTGCGCCTCGAATTTTTCCTGGATGGTTCCCTCGAACCAGCGCGCGAAAAAACCGTGTGGAAACACCACCACGGCACGGCGTTCCCCGGGCTGAATGGTCACTTGCAATGGGTCGAACCAGCGCTGAAGCTCCTCTTCGGAGCAGGTTTGCAGCAGGTGGTCGCGAAGGGCTTGTCTGTCGCTCAAGGCAGGATTCTTTTTGATTTAGTATGTTATTGGAATGCAAAACGAAAAAAAGGCCCGAACCACATCGTTTCGGGCCGCGCCGGAACGTATCATTATATAGCTCAAAAACCCGCCCAAGCCAAGGGCGGACCGGGCGCGTTCCGACCCATTCAGGAAAAAAATTGCGTTTGGGAGCGATTTGGGACACTATCGGAGTCTTTCCAAGCATTCGTTTCAACGGAGGTATCCGTGGCCACGCATCAGGTCAATAAAACCATTCAGGAAATCAACGAGCGCATCCGTAAGGGCAAGGCGGTGGTGCTCAATGCCGAGGAAATGACCGCGGAAGTCCGTCGTCTGGGCAAGGTCAAGGCAGCCAAGGAAGTGGACGTTGTCACCACCGGCACGTTCTCCACCATGTGCTCCTCGGGCATGCTCTTCAATATCGGGCAGGAACCGCCCGTGATGAAAGTTTCCGAGCTTTGGATGAATACGGTCCCGGCCTATAGCGGTTTGGCCGCTGTGGATGCCTTCCTGGGCGCTACAGAGCCTGCCGAGGATGACCCGCTCAACAAGGTCCACCCCGGCCGCTTCGTCTACGGCGGCGGACACGTCATCGAAGACCTTGTGCGCGGTAAGGCCGTACACCTCAAGGCACGCGCCTATGGTACGGATTGCTATCCGCGCCGTAAGCTCGATAAAGACGTGACCCTGGCCGATTTGCCCAATGCCTGGCTGATCAACCCGCGCAACTGCTACCAAAACTACAATTGCGCCGTGAACCTGACCAGCCGGACCATTTATACATACATGGGACCGCTCAAGCCCAAGTCGCGCAACGCCAACTTCGCCACCTCGGGCGCACTCTCGCCCCTGTTCAACGATCCGCTGTTCAAGACCATTGGCATGGGAACACGCATCTTCCTGGCCGGCGGCATCGGATACGTGATCGGCGCAGGCACACAGCATAATCCCAAACCGCCGCGCAATGAATACGGCATTCCGACCACTCCGGCCGGAACACTGATGGTCAAGGGCGATATGAAACAAATGAACGCCCGCTACCTGCGTGGCGTGTCCGTGGTGGGATACGGTTCCTCCCTCAATGTGGGCGTGGGAATCCCCATCCCCATCCTCAACGAGGAAATCGCCTGGCATACCGGCGTGTCCAACGCGGATATCCAAATGCCCGTGCGCGACTACGGATATGATTATCCCAATGGGGTGCCTCGCGTGCTCGGACACGTGACACTCGAAGAACTCATGTCCGGGGAAATTGTGGTGGATGGACGAAAAATTCCATCTATTCCAGTTACATCACACCCAATGTCCCTGGAAGTGGCCAATGAGCTGAAACGCTGGATCATGGATGGAAAATTCCTGCTCAGTCAGCCCGTGGACGAAATTGAGTGCTTTATTTAAAATACGATAGTATGTTGTGGCGTTCTTCCGGACGTCCGCACCAGGAGAACGAGAGAAAAAAGCATGCCTTCGGCGACCAGGAGGCCCGCGGCCCCCTGGACCCCCGTTTACCGGTCTCGCGCTTGCGCGCGGCCGGGGGCGTGGGCTGAGAGGACGTCCGGGGGTGGTCAGACGCAGCAGCGCGGCGGCGTGATCTCATGTTGCCGCGATTTCCGGGATGGCTCCGCCCTCCCAAAACTCGCGGCAACGGTGCGCCCCAAAGCAAAAGAACGGCTTCGGCCGTTCTTTTGCTTTGGGAGGGGGAAACAAATAGATCATGTAAGAAAGGGGGGGGCTACCCGCGACAGGCCGCAGGCCTGGAGCCGGTAAAAGTCTTTGGAAAGGGGGTCCAGGGGGAAGAACCTTTCTTCAGAAAGGTTTTCCCCCTGGTCGCCGAAGGCCGTTTTTCAGGACAATTTTCGTGCGGGAACGCCGACCCAGGTTTCGGAGTCTGGGACATCCCGGGTGGTTACGGCCCCGGCACCGACCACGGACCAGTTTCCCAGCCGCAGTTTGGGAATCAGGCTGGCACCGAGTCCTATCAGGGTGCCTTGTCCGACGTGTACGCCCTCGCCCAGGTTCACGCCCGGACCCACATGGCTGAATTCGTTCAGGGTACAGTTATGATCCACGATGGCTCCGGTATTTACGATGGCCCCGCGTTCCATGATGGTGCCGGGATTGATCACGGCTCCGGCGCAGACCACGCCCCCGGGCTTGACGGAAACGTCCGGCGCGAGCACGGCCGAGGGATGGATCGCATTGATCATGCGTTCGTCATCCAGTCGTTCGGTCATTTCCAGCCGTGCGCGGTTGTCGTCCAGGGCCACGATCACGGCTTCATGCCCGATGTGGTCGAGTTTGTTCACCGGGCCGAGCACTTTCAGTCCGAGCACGCTTGTGCCTTCGCGTTCGGGATCGTCATCCACGAAGCCGACCAGCTCCAGGTCGCGACCCTTGGTCCACATGTGAAAAAGAATATCGGCCACGACTTGACCGTGTCCCCCGGCGCCGATGATGACCACCTTCATTGCCTGTCCCCTTTGGTCATGATTCCAGGGCGATATGCACCGCCTCAACTACGTCCTGAATATCCGTGTCCGTAAGCTTGGCCGAAAGGGGCAGGCTTACGGTTTGCCGACCGATGCGCGTGGCGTGCGGCGTATCGTCGGGCCGCCAGCCGAATCGTTCTTGATAATATGGTTGTTCCGGCAAGCCGAGGTAATGCACGCCCACGCCGATATTTTCGGCGGTCATGCGTTGCAGGAAGCGGTCCCGGCTCACGCCGGTGCGCGCCTCATCCACAAGCACGGAATAGAGATGCAGGGCGTGGCGGGTATCGGTTTCCTGAGGAGCGGGCGTGGTCAGCGGCATGCCCGCAAAGGCGCGGTCATACGCGTTCCAGACCTGTTGCCGCCGCTCGTAGTAGCGTTCCACGCGGCTGAGCTGATGGATGCCGATGGCGGCCTGAATGTCCATCATGTTGTATTTGAAGCCGGCGGCCACCACCTGGTAGTGTTTATATCCCTCGTCCCCGAAGCGTTTCCAGGCGTCCGCGCTCATACCGTGCAGGCCGAGCACCTTGATGCGGTCCAGGTCTTCCTTGCGTCGGGCCAGGACCATGCCGCCTTCGCCGGTGACCACGTTTTTGGTCACGTAGAAGCTGAAGCAGCCGAAATCCCCGAACGTGCCGCAGGCACGGCCTTTGTAGGTGGATTCAATGGCATGGGCGCAATCTTCCACGATGCGCAGCCCGTATTCGTCGGCCAGGGCGAGCAGCGCGTCCATGTCGCAGGGGCGGCCCGCAAAGTGTACCGGCAGGATGGCCTTGGTGCGCGGTGTGATGCGTTGGCGCACGGCCTCGGGATCCAGGTTCATGGTCACGGGATCCACGTCCGCCAGCACGGGAACACCGCCCGCGTGGATGATGGCGTTGACCGTGGCGCAAAATGTCAGGGGGGTGGTGATGACCTCGTCGCCCGGTTCCAGGCCCAGGGCCACCAGGCTGAGGTGCAGCGCGGCTGTGCAGGAGTTGAAGGCCGCGGCGTGGTTGACTTGCTTATATGCGGCGAAATCGCGTTCGAACCGGGCTACTTTGGGACCGGTGCCGAGCCAGCCGCTGCGAAGGCTCCCGGCGACCTCCTCCACCTCGGCTTCCTCAATGCGCGGGGAGCCGAAGACAAGGAAGCGCTCTTTGGGTCGGACAGGCATGATTGTGCGTTCTCCAGGCTGTACCGAAAATCATGTAGTTATGGATCGCGTATTCGTCCCTGCGCACGGGCGTGTTCCTGGGTGTATTCCGGGAGGGAACGCCCTTTGTTGCCGGGCGGAAGAAAACGCGGTCCGTTGTTTTCCTGGCGTGGCTATACGCCGTTGCCCGCCGGTCGTCCAGGGTCAGTGGATGACCAGCACCGGGCAGGGCGCCACGTGCAGCACCTTGTGGGTCACGCTGCCCACCATCAGCCCTTCCAGATCGCTCTTGCCTTTGGATCCCATGATGATCAGGTCGCAGGATTCCGCCTTGGCCACGTCAAAGATCACTTCGGCCGTTGGTCCGCTCACGATGCGGCTTTCGTATTCCACGGCGGTTTCGGCGAGCATGTCCTCATAGGGTTGAAGAACATCCTGGGCCTCTTTGCGCAGACGATCCATGGCCTCATCGAAATTGGGCTTGCCCAGGGTCTGCGGCACGGCCTTGTGGACGTGCAGGAGTACCAGTCGGGCCTGTACCAATTCGCAAAATCCCAGAGCATAGTTCACGGCGCGGTCCGAGCAGGGGGAACCATCCACAGGTAACAGCAACGTCTTGATCTGCATTTCTTTTCTCCGTTGGTTGCTCGGATGCGCGGCCCATGTCCGGCAACGCCGGACGGACGGTCGCGTATCCGCAATTCGTAGCAATGCAATACCAGCAGGATGCATCCCGGGCAAGCGGACCAGGGGGAAAGTTGCCAGCCCGGACCGGATTGGAGTACAGGTCACGCATGGTCGAAAAAAGTTGCACTGGAACCGGTCCTGCCATGGTTCCGCATGGTTTTGCCGCTGGATGGCGTTATTTGCGGTTTTGGCTCGGGGTGGCCATGTTTTTGGCGGTCGCAGCATGTGCCAGGCCGATGCCGGATGCGGAAAATGCCTACCAGGGGCTGACCCTGCCGCAATATTTGGCCACGGTGCGCGATGCCCAGGCGTTTCGACTGAACCAACTGTATAAACCCTCGGTTCCGCTGCTGGAAACCGCCGACGGCACCGGTCGCTATGGCCCGGGATACCACCTTTTTTCCCATGGTCCAGCCACCCTGGATCTGGCGCCCCAGGTTTCGGATTTCCAGGGTTCGCGTTCCGCCCTGGCCCTTGGCACCCGGGACGGGCAGATCCGCGTGTACGGCGCGTTTTCCTGTGCGCGAACGGATCTTCCGGTTCCTGGTGCGGTGCGCAACATGGCCTGGCGGCCGGACTCCCCCTACCTGGCCGTGCAGGGCCAGGCCCGGGATGTGGTCTATGTCTACGACGTGCGCCGATGCGAGCGGACCGAGGAGTTGGCCGTGCCTGCGCCGGTGCAGACCATGGCCGTGTCTTCGGGAGGTCGTTTCCTGGCGCTGGCCGATGATGCGGGCCGGATCTGGTTCGGCTCGCCCAGCCAGGAGCCAAAGCCTCTGGCCGACCTCGGGGGAACCGTACTGGCCTTGGGATTTGGTCCAGAGGGCGGTATGCTCTTCAGTGTTTCGCCCCAGGGACGCATCACCCTGATCAACGCCCGGGAAAGCAATCCCGCTGCCCGGATCATGGATCGGTTCCAGGCCCGGGGCGGTCCTTTTGCCCAGGCCCGGTTTCAGGGCCGCTATCTGGTGTTGACCACGGCAGCGGGCCGCCGGTTCGCCTGGGATCTGCAAACCCGAACCCAGGTACCCTTCAGCCGGAAAATGGCGCAGTTTTTTTTAGATGACGGTGTCCTGCGCTACACCACCTGGGGCAATGTTCCGCATCTCGCGGAGTATGCCGGGTACCCGGAATTCGACGTGCGCCATTGCCCAAAGCGGCATTTGATCCGTGTGCGCGATCTGGACGGCATGGTGCGGCTGTACGACAGCCGAACCGGTCTTCTCAACCGTACCCTGGTGCCGGACGCGGGCGACGCGGCCGAACCGTGCGCCTCGGGATGGCAACGCGTCAGCGTCAATGCCAAGGGCAATTTCTGCCTTGAGGACAACTGCTACATGCTCACGGACCGGGCTTTTCAATGGGATCACGATATGCTGCTCTGCCGCAGTGTGCCGGGTGTGGGACGGTTTCTCTGGTGGATGCGCGCGGAGCAGCCCGACCAGTTCAGCCCCCTGCCGGATCATCTGCCCGAGCGCCGCACCATTCTTTCGGACGAAGCCGTGGAATGGGCACCTGTGTTGCCGCCGCCGGACTTTCCGTAGACCCGCCCCGCTTGCTTCCGCACGGGAAAACCGATAGCAAAAAGGGCAAACAAGTCCCGGCCACGGGCTGTGACAAGACGTAGCGCACAACGCGAAGAATGGTATAACTCCCTCCATTCCTTTGGGAATTTTTGGCAAAAACCAAGCAACGCGCTGTGCCGTGCCGTTGGGCAGCCGATGGACGCTTCCCCCGAAACCCGCAACACCCGATCCTGTCCGGGGTCCGCAAGCACTCGTAAGAAGGATATCACCATGGGCATTCCCTTCATTGATCTGAAATCCCAGTATGCACGCATTCAGGAAGAAGTGGACCAGAACATCCGCAACGTGCTGGAGCATGGACGCTATGTCATGGGTCCGGAAATCGCGGAATTTGAAAGCAAGGCCGCGGCCTTTGCCGGAACCCGCCACGCCCTTTCCTGCGGTTCGGGAACGGACGCGCTGCTTTTGGCGCTTATGGCTCTGAACATCGGCCCGGGGGATGCGGTGTTCACCTCGCCGTTCACCTTTATGGCCACAGCCGAAACCATCGTGCTCACCGGGGCCACGCCCGTGTTTGTGGACATTGATCCCGCGACCTATAACCTGGATCCGGCCCGGCTCGAAACCGCCATCCGGGATCTGCGCATCGCCCGGCCCGAGCTGACGCCCCGCGCCGTCATGCCCGTGGACATCTTTGGTCTGCCCGCGGACTACGATCGCATCCTGAAGATTGCCGAAACCAACGACCTGCGGGTCATTGTGGACGCGGCCCAATCCTTTGGCGCGGAATACAAGGGCGTCAAGACCGCCTCCCTGGGCGACATCGCCTGCACCTCCTTTTTCCCGGCCAAGCCCCTGGGCTGCTATGGCGACGGCGGCGCGTGCTTCACGGATTCCGATGAATTGCAGGATATCATGCAGTCCCTGCGGGTCCACGGCCAGGGAGAGGACAAATACGATAACGTACGCATCGGCCTGAACGCCCGCATGGACACCATCCAGGCCGCCGTGCTCCTGCCCAAGCTGGCCATTTTCCCCGAAGAAATTCAAGTCCGCCAGACCGTGGCCCGGCGCTACAATGAAAAGCTGGCCCAAAGCGGGTTGGTTCTGCCCCTGATTCCCGAGGACATGCTCTGCGTCTGGGCGCAATATTCGGTGCAGGCCAAGGATTCCGCCCACCGCGACGCCCTTCAGGCCCAATTGCGCCAGGCAGACGTGCCATCGGCCATCTATTACCCCACTCCCCTGCACCTTCAGACCGCCTATGCCGACCTGGGCTATAAGCGCGGCGACCTGCCCGTGAGTGAATCCGTGGGCGAGCGCATCTTTGCCCTGCCCATGTCGCCTTATCTGAGCGAGGCGGATCAGGACGCCGTGTGCACGGCCCTGCTGGGCTGATCAAACAGCGCGCCATGGCGCCGGAGCGTTCATTCCATGCGGTGGCGACGCTTTCCCCATCCTGAGACCAAACCACGCGGGCCACAAACGTGGCCCGTGTTTCTTCCCTTTGCGGGTTGCCCGCACCGCTGCGTGTTCTGCGGCCAGGACCGGCAAACCGGCCAGGGGGTCCGCCCCCTGGAACAAATGCATGCCGCATTACAGCGCGACCTGGAGCAGGAGGAGCAGCGCAGGCCGCGCCGCAGCCTGGAGCTGGCCCTGTTTGGCGGCACGTTCACGGCCCTGCCCGCCCCCTGGCCCGAACGGTTTTTGGAATTGGCTGCTCGGCATCGCGCCACGGGCCTGATCCGGCGGGTACGCTGCTCCACGCGGCCCGACACCGTTGCCCCGGACCGACTCGCCGCCCTGCGGGACATGGGGCTGGATGTGGTGGAATTGGGAATCCAGAGTTTCAACGACCAAGCGCTCCTGGCTTCGGGCCGGGGGTACACCGCGGCCCAGGCGCTGCAAGGCTGCCGCAACGTGCGCGAGGCCGGTTTGGACCTGGGCGTGCAGCTCATGCCCGGCTTGCCCGGCGACCTCCCAGGAATTTTCCAAAACGACGTGGAACAGACTGTTCGGCTCGCTCCGCAAGGCGTGCGGCTCTACCCGTGTGTGGTCATCGACAAAACCCCGCTGGCGCAAACTTGGCAAAAGGGAGGCTATCGCCCTTGGAGTCTGACCCGAACCCGTCAGGAACTGGCGCTGGCTTTGGGGGCGTTGTTTCGGGCCTGCATTCCGATACTGCGGGTGGGGCTGCATCCGGAGCCTGCGTTGTTGGACGCGCTGTTGGATGGACCGTGGCACCCGGCCCTGGGGCAGATGGTGCGCTCCCTGGCGCTGTTTGACCATGTGCGGACCATGGCTCTGCCGTTGGGCGATGGTCCCAAGCTGTTGCGGTATCCGCAACGGTTTTCCGGAGAAATCATGGGCCACCGCGCGGAATTGCGGCGTTGCTGGCAACGGGCGGGCGTAACCCTGCGCTCTTGGCGGGGGCGGGATTTTATTGTCTTCCACCCCTGACAGGCTGCCCCAAAGAGGCCATCTGCGGCGTTGCTGCGAAAACTGCAAATCCTCGCGTATTAGATATACGCGTCGGCCTTGCATTTTTCTTGCGCCTAGCATCTCACCTCTTTGGAGCAGCCTGTGGTGCAGTCGTTTTCATCGTTGACCGCAGGAAAAG